>CBDVDJ010000503.1:0-3095 GCA_965372695.1 uncultured bacterium | reverse complement strand
ACTGGATATGTGCGTACGCGGCCGGGCGATCCTCCGCGGACAGCTCCCGGTATTTACGCAAATCACGGCGCAGAGCGCTTTTGGCGGCCCTGTTCCGCAGCTGGGCTTTCAGGCTCGTCTTGACGCGCTTCTTGGCCGATTTATGTTGTGGCATTGCGTGTTCCTCCTCAATAATGGTCGCTATACCATAATGCCCGAACCCGTTCCCGTCAAGTAAAAGTGAAAGAAAACGCTCTCGATACAGCACTTGACGCCTTTCTTGACCACCTGATGGTCGAGAGGGGCCTCGCCGCCAACACGATCCTCGCCTACGGCAGGGATCTCCGCGGATACGTCGGGACCCTCGAAGGCCTCGGCATCATGCGAACGGACGGCATCGAGGACGAAGCGCTCGAATACCACCTCGCCCGGCTCTCACGAGCCGGACTGCGGGCCTCTTCGCGCTCGAGGACGGTCTCCGCGATACGGCAGTTCCACCGTTTCCTGCGACGGGAAGGGCTCCTGAGAGCCGACGTGGCCGCGGAAATCATCTCACCCCGAAAGGGAAAGCGCATCCCCAAGGTATTGTCAATAAACCAGATCGAAGCGCTGCTGGAACAACCCGACCTCGACACCGCCTTGGGGCTGCGAGACCGGGCCATGCTGGAACTGGCCTACGCCTCGGGGCTCCGCGTGAGCGAACTGTGCGGTCTGCCCGAAGAAGGGTTGATCGACGGCGAGCGTCTCGTGCTCGTGTGCGGCAAGGGGGGAAAGCAGCGTGTCGTGCCCTACGGCCGTCACGCGGAGCGGGCGCTCAACCGCTACCTCGCCGCCGGCCGGCCGCGGTTGGTCCGGAATCCCGGCACCACCGGGGTTTTTCTCAACCACCACGGGCGGCCGATCTCGCGGGTCGGCTTCTACAAGAAACTGAAGCAGTACGCCGTCTCGGCAAAGATACCCGCGGGAATCAGCCCGCACATCCTGCGCCATTCGTTCGCCACCCACCTGCTCGAGGGCGGCGCCGAACTTCGATACGTGCAGGAGTTGCTCGGGCATTCGGATATCTCGACGACGCAGATCTACACGAACGTCGACACCCGCCACATCATAGAGGTGCACCGGGCGTTTCATCCGCGCGGCGGCGCTTGAGGCCGCGAGCGCGCCGATGAGCGCCATGACCGTCCTTGACACCCCGGATGTCACCGCATAGAATCGGCCTGATTCACACCGGCAGCCCCGGAAATTGGCGTACGCTCGGCGAAAAACGGCATCGAAGGACAACATGGCCACAGCAAAAAAAATCATCCTGAGCGGCAACCGCCCCACGGGAAAACTGCACCTCGGCAACTTTACGGGCGCCCTCGAGAACTGGGTCGCCCTGCAGGAAGAATACCAGTGTTATTTCATGGTGGCCGACTGGCACGTGCTGACGACGGACAACCAGCACACCGCCGCTATTCCGGACAACACCCGTGACATGGTGCTCGACTGGGTGAGCGCCGGCCTCGACCCGGCCCGCTCGACGATCTTCGTACAATCCCACATCAAGGAACACGCCGAGCTTTACCTGCTCTTCGCCATGCTTGTCACGCAGGCGCGTCTCGAACGGAACCCGACGCTCAAGGAACAGATCCGTGACCTGGACATCGACTCGCAGGAGGGCATCAGCTATGGACACCTGGGCTACCCGGTGTTGCAGGCGGCCGACATCCTGATATACCGGGCGAATATCGTTCCGGTGGGGGAGGATCAACTGCCCCACATCGAGATCACCCGTGAGATCGCCCGCAAGTTCAACCGTCTTTACGGCGACGTCTTTGCCGTGCCCGAGGGCAAGCTGACCAGGTTTGCGCGCTTTCCGGGGCTCGACGGCAAGCGCATGAGCAAATCGATGGGCAACACGATCGAAATTGCCGATTCGCCCGACGACATCCAGAAGAAGATCCGCACCGCGTTCACGGACCCCCAGCGCAAACGGCGTGACGATCCGGGCCGGCCGGACGTATGTTTGATCTATACTTACTGGAAGAAATTCGCCCCTGAACGGACGGGGGAGATTTTCGAGGGCTGCACCACGGCGACGCTGGGATGCGTCGATTGCAAAAAGGGCGCGGGCGAAGCGATCGCCGATTTTCTCGCGCCGCTGCGCGAAAAACGCGCCGAACTGGAAGCAATGCCGGGCGCCGTCGAAGAGATCGTCGCCGAGGGTGACGAGAAAGCCCGCGCCAGAGCCGTTGAAACCATGGAACTCGTCCGGGAGAAGATGCACATTGGCTGACGCCCGACCCGAAGGATACAAAACAGAGCTCGAGGGCGTACGCGCACCGCTCGGTGTCATTCTTTACCTGATACGCCGCGACAACCTCGACATCTACGACATCCCGATCGCCCGCATCACGCGCGAGTACCTCGGGTACCTCGATCTCATGGAGAAGATGGAGATCGAGGTGGCCGGCGAGTTTTTTGTGCTCGCGGCGACGCTGATGCGCATCAAGGCGCAGTTACTGCTGCGCAAGGACGAGGACACCGATGAAGATCCCCGCACCGACCTGGTGCGCAGCCTGATCGAGTACAAGAAAATGGTCGAGGCGGCGAGGGCGTTCAAGGAGCTCGAAGACGAGCGCCGGAACATATTCACGCGCCCGGTACCCGACCTGGAAAAGTCGTATCGCGAAGAGCCGGTGATCGACCTGAGCCTCTATCATCTGATGAAGGCATTTCAGGAGATCGTCCACCAGTTCGAACCGGCGACCGTGCGCGAAATCGAGCTGGAAGAGTATACGATCGAGGAAAAGATCATCGCGGTCCTCCAGGCCCTTCGGGAGAATCACCAGGTGGAGTTCAAAGACCTCTTCACGGGCAGCTCGAGCCGGATGGAATTGATCGTTACCCTGATGGCGATGCTCGAGTTGATCAAGCACACGCAGGTCAAGGTGGCGCAGGATACGGCGTTCGGTTCTATATGGATCTATCGCGCGGCCAATTTCGGCCGTCCCATGGGAAGCGCGGAGGACTGGGACGCGACGCCCTCCGAACCGCACGAGGTCACCGCACCCGGTGCGGCGACTTCTCCGGCATCGCAACCCGAAGCTGTCGGCGTGCCCGCGCTGGTGCCG
>CBDVDJ010000502.1:0-3104 GCA_965372695.1 uncultured bacterium | reverse complement strand
CTCATAGAGAACTACCTCGCGATGGGCCAGGCGAAGGAGGTCGCGAAACTGCTCGAGGACCGCTCGGGCGAGTGGGATGAGGTCAGTTCGGTGGCGGGGATATTGAAAAGCGCCGTGATTTACTCGGCGGTGCTGGACGACAAGGAAAACGCCGTCCGGGTCCTGAACCGAAGTATTGAGTTGTTCCCGGGCACGCGTTATGCCAAAATTGCACAGCAGCAACTGGAATTCCTGGAACAAGAACAGCGGTGAGTGACACCGCGGCAGCATTTGCGGGCAGGTTTTTGGTGAATCGTTCGATAATCTACGTCTTTCTGGTCTGGTCGATTGTTGCCGTCGCGGCAGCGCCGGCCGCCGGGCAGCGTTGTGTCCGCATCGAAGCGGACCCTTATCAGGCGACGGTTACTGTCACTAATGGGTCGATCGTGTCTCAGTCGACGCCGGCCGACTACTGCGACCTGCAGCCGGGGCTCACCTACAAGCTCACCGTATTCCGGCACGGCTTCGAGAAGCGCACTCTCAAGTTTTCGTTTTCCGACTACGGGCAGCCGGCGGATATCTCGGGGATCTGGGCCGGGATGGTCGGACGATCGGTCGTCCTTCCCGGTTGGGGCCAGAAGGCGATGGGGCACGGATCGCGATCGGCGGAGACGTGGTCCCTCCTGATCGTCGACGGGTTCAAGATCAGCCAGGTTTACAATGACTACACCCACACCCGGTCGCAGTACGACAACATGGTCGTCCTGCTGAAAGTAGCGGAAACCCAGCAGGAAGTCGACGAGCGCGCCTTGCGGGTCGAGAAGCTCGCCATGGATACCAACGCTTACCGCCGCAGCTTGATCGCCACCATCGCAGTCGGTGGGTGGGTGTATCTGCACAACGTCGTGGAAACGTATCTGCTCGCGGCGGCCCCCGGGTCAACGCGCCTGGAGGGGTCGGGCTTCAAGGTCACGACGCCGAAGAAGTCGGCGAATCGCGGCGCGTTGAGGTCGCTGTTCTTTCCGGGGCTGGGTCAGCGCTATGCCGGCAACAGCGGAAGGGGGCTTCTCTTCCGGTGGGGGGTGTTTGTGCTGGCGCTGTATACCATTGACGCGAAGCTCCGCTATGACCTGGCGGTGTCCGACCGGAATGTTGCCGTATTGGAGTACAACAACGCGACGTCGGTTCCGGAGAGGGTAGCGCTGTTACCCGAAGTGGTGATTCAGACGACGAGTGTCGAAGAGCGAAAGGACAGCTTGACTGCCTTCGCCGTGGCGACGGGGTGCGTGTGGCTGGCCAACATAATCGATGCCTGGGGTTCGGGAGGCGGCGAGGCGACCCATACCGATCGGTTTGAGACGTCGACGACGTACCGCAATTCGACGGTATGGCAGGAAGTAAGATTCAATTTCTGACAAGTTGAGCGAGGGAACGGAAGGTTCGAATCATGATCGAGTTCGTCAAGAAGTGGGGATGCAGGGCGGCAATTATCGCGGTAAGCGCCGTGGCGTTGTCGTGCGAGGAAGTGCCGCAGGTCCCGGCGGAGTCGTTACCGAACATCCCCGTGCCGACTACCCTTTCGGGCTTCCTCAGCTACGACGGAGTGCAGCTGTTCTGGGAGTTCGACTCCACTTATTCGTACAGTGCATTCCAGATTTATCGCAGCGAGGACAACCAGGCGTCGTGGTTCCTGGTCGCCACCGTGCCGGCACCTCCATACACCGACGACAACCTGCGCTCGCAGTTCACCTACTGGTACCGCGTCGCGGGAGTCGACGTCAATGGAATCAGCGGCAACTTTTCGGTGTCGTGGCCGGCCCGTCCCGCCGTATACGAAGTGCTGATCGACGACGGCGCCCCTGAAACGAGTTCGCTCGAAGTGCTGCTTTTTTTTACCGCGCCGGTAACGACGCAAAACGTGCGCTACGCCGAAACCGAGAACCTCACCGGCGAGCAGTGGCGTGATTTTCTGTCGCCGTACGCGTATACACTCACTCCCGTCGACGGTATCAAGACCGTATGGGCGCAGTTCATCGACTCAGAGGGGAATCTCACCCAGCCGGTCAGTGCGACGATCGAACTCGACACCTACGCGGCGATTTCGGACCTCGATTTCGCGATCATCAACGGGGAGGTTGGAACGGATACGATTCAACCCGGCGGCACGGTGAGATTCGTGATCAACACGGCGGGCAACGAACCGGGAGGATCGTGCGAGGTATTCATCGAGGGCCAGGGGGCGACGCCGGTGATGGTCTACGACGACGGACGCAACGGAGACACGACGGCGGGCGACGGCATATACGAGCGCGACTATACCTTTGCCCTGTCGTTCCGCCAGCGGAGCATGAGGATGAGCGCCGTCTTTATCGACTTGGCGGGTAATACCAGCGTCGAGCGTGAATTCGAGCGCACCATGTACATGAGCGACCCGCCGGACGCGGTCGACATAAATCCGGTGACGCAATCGACGGCCGACTCGATAACGCTCAACTGGACGCGGTCGATCGACGATCATTTTACCAGCTACAAAATCTACCGGCGCTCGACGGAGCCTGTCGACCCGATCAACTCGATCCTGGCCGGCTCGGTATCCAGCCAGGGCACGACGGTCTTCACCGATACCGGACTTGCCCCGTTAACCGGCTACTGGTACGCGGTCTACGTGGTCAACGACCTCGACCAGGGCACCAAGAGCAATAACGAGGTGCTGGGCACTACCACCAATTGACGCCGGGGCTCCGGACTATTATCTTTCGCGGGACCAATCAATTCTTGACAGCCCGGGAAGGGTACGGTTAGGAGTAGGGTCAGGCGCAGAGCGGTATTCGCACCCCACAGCCGGCGGATGCCCCGCAGCCTTTTTTCTGGCGTTCAGCCCCATTAGATAACGTCATTGTATTCAGTGTATCGCCGTGCAGAATGTGCCGGCCCGGAGCCGGTTTGACGCAGGGCGCAATACCGCGCGCCAGTGGTGGCGGATGCGAGGAGTGTGGGTGCGTAAGATGCTAGCAAACAATGAGTTACGACCTAAAGCCGGGTGTCGAATCGGTGCCGATTGGCCCCATTATTGCTGTTCTGGCCACAGGCAAAAGGGATCCACAAAGCACATTACACCAGAGGTA
>CBDVDJ010000501.1:0-3110 GCA_965372695.1 uncultured bacterium | reverse complement strand
ACCGACCCTGAGCGATGTTCCGCGAAGGGTACGGGGTCCCAATAATGTGAAGGCTTCAATCGGCACCGACCCTGAGCGGGCGGTGATGTGAAATTGCACTATTTATGGGTGGATTTCAACAGGCATTCTTGCGGCCGGGGTCGTCGGGAGGGGGCTCCACGATATGATATAATTGGGGCGCCGGAAGGGGTGAGGCCATCAAGCCTGCAATGCTTAAACACCGAATACTGATTGCGGGGCTCTCTGCACTTGCGCTGCTGTGGGCCGTCGAATCCGCGGCCCAGCCTCCCCCCGATCCCGCCATATTCCAGGCGGGGGTGTACGCCGACAGCGCCCGGACGCTTGAATGCGTCGGCGGACCGGCGGGAACGAACTTCCGGCAGTACGTATGGGCCTGGTCCCCGACCGGAGCGGGCGCCACCTATCTGACGATCCGCTTCCGGTTCCCCGAAAACGTCGGTTTTCTGGAACGGCCGGTACTGAATGGACTCGTAACAAACCTGATCATCACGGATTATGGACCAGGGGGTGTGGAGTGGAACTTCATCCTGTCGGGGTGTCCGACGGGCTGGATACTCCTTTTCGGGCAGGACTGTACAATCCTCGATGGCGACGCCTCTGAAATTGGCGTTTCGGGCGAATTCTCGCTGGCCAGAAACTGCGACTTCGAGCTCGAGGGCATAAGTGTGCTGAACAACCTGCGGGTCGATACAGAGGCCTGCACGCCAACCCCGGTCGAGCGGTCGACCTGGGGCGCGATAAAGGATATGTACGAATGACCCGAATGCCCCCGTTCAGCTTTGGATCACTATTGATGCTCCTGGCGCTGGTCTCCTGCACTTCGGGGGACGAACCGGCAGACAATGCCGATCCGGCGGGAAATCTCCAGATCGTTCGCGGTTACTACGTTTTCGGCCACGAAGTACGCGAGTTCCGTCCGTGCGGAGAGGAAGAGGCGTTATGGGTGATCGACGGGACGGCGCTTTTGAAGAGCCTCCACCGGGAACTCGCCGCGGGAACAGTTCCCTACTCGAAAGTCTTCGTCGTCGTCGCGGGACGGGTTGAGGCGCCGCCTGATGAGGGGTTCGGCGCGGATTACCCCGGTGCGGTGGTAGTCGAGGAAGTTCTCTATGCTGCCCTGGAGGGATTTGGGTGCGACTTCGATTGGAACGGGTTCCTCTATCGTGCCCAGGGGAACGAACCGTTCTGGTCGTTGGAGGTTACTCCCGCCGGGATGCGGCTGATCCGCCCCGGCCATCCCGACTTGATCTGGGCGGGTGTGGAAGAAATCACGATCCTTGACGCCGTGGTCTTCCGTGCCACCGGCGATGGCACCCGTCCCGACGTCAAACTCTACATCGAGCCGGCACCGAGCCGCGACACGATGTCCGGCGCCTACTACGGTTTGTCGGCGTGGCTGATTCTCGACGGAGAAGCTTTCGCGGGCAGCGCCCTGCGCGGAAGCACCGAATAGTCCGGCGTTACGAATCCGGCTGATCGCGATCGATCCGGATCTGCTTGAGTGGAAGCACGATCGTGAACTTCGTCCCTGTCCCCGATTCGCTCTCCACCTCCAGCGCCCCGTTGTGCCTCTGAATAAATCTGTACGAAATCGATAAACCGAGGCCGGTGCCGACGCCGACGCCTTTCGTCGTGAAGCCGGGATCGAATATGTGCCGGAGGTTCTCCGCGGGAATGCCCTTGCCGGTATCCGCGATGCTGATGTACGCGTTGAGGCTGTCGCTGTGCGTCCTGATCGTGACCGTGCCTTGACCTTCTATCGCGTCGATGGCGTTGACGATGAGATTCATGTACACTTGGTTCAACTGGTTGGGAAAGACCATGATGTCCGGCACATCGCCGTACTCTTTCACCACGTCGATCCTGTTATCGAGCAGATGCTTCACCAGCGTGAGCGTATCATCGATGCCGCCGTGTACATTCACCTTCTGTAGCTCCGCCTCGTCGAGACGGGCGAAATTCTTCAGGCTCCTGACGATCTCGGCAACACGCCGCGCCGCCTCGGATATGACGCGGGTGTTCTCATCGAGGAGGCCCGACGCCATCTTGACCTTCGGATCCCCGTCCCCTGCCTTTTCCTGAACGAATTCGTTGACAATGCGGATGCAACGGGATGATACGTCAGAAGCGCTGATGACGGCGCCGATGGGATTGTTGACTTCGTGGGCGACGCCGGCGACGAGGTTGCCGAGGGACGCCATTTTTTCCTTGATGATGAGTTGATGTTGCGTCTCCTTGAGCTCGTCCAGCGTACTTTCGAGCTGCGCGTTCTTTTCATCGAGGGTGCGGGTGCGATCGACGACCTTTTCCTCGAGCGTCCGGCTGTATTCCTCCAGCTGCTCCGACTTCTCCCGGAGTCGTTCGGTATAGACTTTCAACTGCTGGTGGCTCTCGGTGAACTGGCGCTCGAGCACGTAGCCGAGACACCCGACGAACAACAGCGCCCCCCACTGCGACACCCAATGCCACATGGGAATTACCTGCAACCCCTGAAGCAGATCGATAAAACCCGTTGTACCAAATATCACGAAACCCCAGACCGCGATCCTGGCCGCGGTACTTCCCTTCACGGCACACAATATCGTCGTGACGACGGCGACGGGTATGGTCGCGGCAAACAGAATGTTGTACGCGCGCATACCGATGGGCAACATGACCACGCCGAGAAGATCCAGCGCGATGAGCACAACGGCGAATCCTGCGTGCAGGGAGAACAGGACCCAGATAACGCGGCGCATCGTCGCGCCGGCCGTCCGAAACACCGTGAACTGGATGTACGCAAACATCCCCACCGGAAAGAGAAGGAAGGAAATGGCCGACGTATACATTTTCAGCGGCATGGACTTGATCAGAAGCTGGGTGGCCGAGGGTGTCATGATATAGAACAGGCCCAGACAGATCGAGAACGCGGCAAACGACAGCGGCGCCATTAGTTTGTCCCGGAACCGGATCACGAAAGTCAGCAGCGAAAACAACCCGGCGAAAATCACGAACAACCCGAGGGCCATGGATTCGATTCCGCCAAAGATGATGCGCCGAATGATGTCCTGGTCGGTACCAACGAGCGGCGGTTCGGACAGTCCTTCGAG
>CBDVDJ010000500.1:0-3115 GCA_965372695.1 uncultured bacterium | reverse complement strand
CCGGTGGCGCGGGGCCGGCCGCCGCGCGGATCCTTGCGCAGGGGAGTCCAATAACATATGTAGTTTCAACGAATTAGTCCCTGGCCATTCTATATGACAGTGCACTACAGGTCAATGCTTTCTTGTTGATAATTTGAGCTAAATGACGTATTATATATAGGTTAATGACTCACCGCCGCGCCGGGAGCGGCGGCGTGAGTCGTGATGGCCGGAGCGCGATGGCCCGGCCCGAATTCAACTGGCTTGGCAGAATAATTCTGGTTTTTGATTTGGAGGGAGTATCTCATGTTGCGTCTCTTAGTAGGAGTGCTGGCAGCTGTCTGTCTGGTCCTGCCGCTGGCGGGTTGTGGTGGAGGTGGCGAGGAAGGAAACAGCGCGGCCAATACACCAACGGCGAAACCGGCGCCCCAGGGGCAATCGCGTCCCGGGATTCCGCAGAAGGAAGTGGAGCCGGAAACCGTGGTGGGCGTAGAGATCAATCCGTATTTCGACGAACTGGGAGCGGCGACCCAGATGGGCGTCGCGCCGGGCGAACAGTTTACGCTGTACGTTTTCGCGCAGTATGACGAGCCGTATCACGTATCCGCGACCGAATTCCGCTTCGACCTGCCGGAGGGAATCCGCGTCCTCGACGAGACCAAATTCGGAGACCGGGTCATATCGATGGGAGAGCGGGAGATCGACTACGTGATGGCGTTCGAGTGCAAGGCTCCCGGGAAATTCTTTTTGATCAAGTATCTCTGTGTGGTGGAAGAAGGGTTCAAAGGTGGCGAGGTCACCATGTTGCCGGGAGTGAACGCGCAGGGCAAGGCGTTTCTCGGCATGGTCGCCTGTCAGCCCGAAACACGGCGGCTGCCCGCCAAAGGCGGCACCGCGAAGCTGACCAGAAAGTAACTGGTTGTTGAGCGTCTGAAACAAGGGGAACAGACATGTTGAGTTACAGACATCTTGTGGTATTCATCCTCTGCCTGACGGTGGCCGGTGGCGCGGCTGCCCTGGTGGCACCCAGAGACGGCGGTGCGCTGCCGGAACCGATACAACAACTCTACAGCAAGGACGGGCGCGGCTACGTCATGACCGGCGGGTGGTCGCAGAAGGTCAAGACCCTCAGGGAGCGCCGCGAGGCGTTTCTCGCCGCCAACGGCCCGCAGGCCCTCTCGTCGATGCCGGCGGAATTCGCCGTCGCGGGGACCATGCGGATCCCCGTTCTGCTGACGGAGTTTGCCAACGCCCCCGGGCCTTTCGATTCCGTCGCCGTGCAGCTGAAGCTCTTCGGGCCCCAGCCGGGTACCGTCACCGACTACTACGACGAAGTTTCATACGGCCAGCTCGTCATGACGGGGACGGTCTACGACTGGGCGCCGCTCGCGAACGACGATGCCTTCTACGAAGGGCTGCCCCCCGACTGTAACGGTTTGTGTTCCTCTGGCAATTTGTACCAGATGCTGAAGGAGACGCTCGACCTCAAGGATCCGGCCGTCGACTTCGCCCAGTACGACAACGATGGCCCGGACGGCATCGCCAACTCGGGTGACGACGACGGTTTCGTCGATTTTGTCTCGTTCGTACACAGCGAGTACGGCGGCGAGTGCGGTGGGAACAACAACATCTGGTCGCACCAGTGGGTCTATTCGGGCTGGGCGCCGAGCGGGCTGCCTTACGAAACGGACGACGCCGCCTTCGGCGGTGGATTCATAAAAGTCAACGAATACACAATGCAGCCGGTGCGTAACTGTCCCCCGGACGATGCCACGATAAACGAGATCGGCGTGTTCTGCCACGAGTTCGGCCACGCCTTCGGGCTTCCCGACCTCTACGACGTCAACGGGTCGGGCAGCGGAATCGGCCACTGGGGCATCATGGGGAGCGGGAACTGGAACCAGCCCGCCAGCCCGGCGCACCCGTGCGCCTGGACCCGGTGGCAGCTGGGGTGGATTACCCCGACCGAAATCACGTGGGAAGAAAACGACGAATCGATCGATGCGATCGCCACCTCGGGCGAGGCGCTCCTGCTGGGCTTTACCTACAATCGTTTCCGGCGCTCCAACGAGTGCAGGATCAACGGCGCCTTTTCGATGTACTGCGGTCTCGAGTTTAATGAGGGCGCCGCCCGCGGATGGGGCACTCAGGCGATCGATCGAGGCTACGGCAACACGTGGAATGAAACCATCGAAAGGGAATTCGAATTCGACGGGACCACGCCGGTGAATATGTCGTACGAGTACCGCTACGACACCGAAAATCCCTACGACTTCTGTTACGCCATCGTCGAGGTCGGCGGGAGCGAGAACGTGCTCGACACGTTTACCGGCCAGAACTCCGGCACGGCGAATCACGACATCACCACGTACGTTTCCGGACTTCCTCCCGGCGGAAAGTACAAGATCAAGTTCCGCGGTGTTTCCGACGAATCGTGGGCCGACGAGGATGGCAACTTCAACTCTAACTGCGGGATGTTCGTCGTCGACGACGTCGCCGTCAATGGCGGCGGTGAGAATCACCTCGCCGACTTCGAGGGTACGGACGACGGCTGGTTCCAGTCGGCCTCCGCCAACCCGCCGCGCGAGTACTGGCTGGTCGAGAACCGGCAGATCTTCGGCTTCGACGCCCACCTGCACGGGACCGGCCTCCTCGTCATGCACGTCGACGAGACGATCATCGAGGCGCCGTTTCTCGGCAACAGCGGTGGCGGCGGCTCGCAGGGGCGCGTCAAGGGGGTCGTCATCGAAGAGGCCGACGGTCTGGACCAGCTCGACAAGGGCACCAGCCGTGGCGACGGCGGAGACGTTTATCCCGGGACGACGAACAACCGCACGTTCAATCTCGGGACGTACCCTTCGAGTCTCAGCAACTCGTGGACGGATACGGAGATCACCATTACGAATATCAGCGACAGTGGCGATCCCATGACGGCGACGATCCGCGCGGGCGACCCCGGGCCGCTGGTCACGAGTTCTGCGCCCGGGTTGGTCGACAACGACGTCGTCGAGACGAATGTCACGATCACCGGCGACAACATCGCGCCCGGCGCCACGTTCCTGATTACACTCGCCGGCGGGATCCGCGTGTCGGGACCGGCGCTGGCGCCGGCCGACGGCCAGGACATTCCCGGTAC
>CBDVDJ010000499.1:0-3117 GCA_965372695.1 uncultured bacterium | reverse complement strand
TTCACCAATCTCCTCGATCCCGAGCCTCGGAGTCGGCGCGTCTTCCAGTTCCACGACACGTCCGTCCTCTATCGATATCAACAACGTTAGATAAGAGTAGAAACTGCTGACGGCCGCGTAACGTCCGGTCCGGTCTACGACGAGCTCGGTCGGAGTCCACATCCGGTCCGGCATGATCAATCGCGGCCTCGCAACGTCGGGGGGTGCGAGCGGCACGTGCCAGATCGCACCGTCGATACCGATCGTGATGAGACTCTTACCGTCGGGGAGAAAGCTGGCCATGTATCCGTAGCGTTTCTTGTCCTCGAGTACCAGTGGCATCGACCGGGTCAGCGGCCATGCCGCAATGCCCTTACCGTTGCCGAGGGACAGTATCCAGCGGCCGTTGGGATGGTACTGCGCGTCGGTAGACCAGTGGGTGTGCCCCTTGAGTTCGAGAGGCAGGGCATCCACCGGCGCCTCGAGGTCCCACACGCGCGGAAATGCGCCATTCCACACGGACACCAGGTACCGGTTGTCCCCGGAGAACCGCAGTCGGTTTGTCTGGCCGGCGGGACACTTGAATTGACGGGCGAGCGTGGCGGGTTCGGTCGAGAGATCCCACACACGCACCCAACCCTCGAAGTCGGATGACGCCAGCCGGCGCCCACTGTTGTCGAATTTGGTGTACATCACGGGATGCTCGTGAGCGCCTACGCGGCGCCGTCCCGGGCCCTCGATATCGTCCAGAGGAAACAGGAACACCTCGTTACCGATGTAGTCAGAGATCCAGCGGAAATCGGGCGAAATGTCGGGATCTTCCCGGTTGGAATTATCATAGACTTCGCCCTCTTTGCCAAGATACTCGGGACCGCCGCCATCAAGAGGCCAGGACTGCCAGATTAGGCGTTGACCCGTCACAAAATCACACGTCAGAATCCGCTTGTCATCCGGCGTGCAGAATCCGCCCGGCCCACCTTTCAGATGAATCTGTCTGACCAGTTCACCGTCGGGCAAGGACCAGACACACACCGTGGAATCTTTAGATGACGTAACGAGGAAACGGCCGGAACGGGAAATCCTCACCCCCCAGACCCTGTCCTTGTGCCCTGAGATTTCCCGCGCGCTGTCTCCAACGGCTTCGTGAATCGTAAACAGACCATTGTCTCCCCACCCGACGACAAAGTTTTTTCCGTCGGGTGTGATGTCTAAGTTAAACGGATTTCTTCCCTTGAGTCGTCGCCGGAATTCGAAACGGGCCGGCGCCTCGGCCAGGCTCTCCAGTGCGAGGAGACGAACCTCTGGTGAGTCTTCGCGCTCGAGGCTCGCCAGGGCAAACGCCAACGACTCAGTCGGATCACTATCGACCGCATCGCGTGAAAGACTCGCCAGGTAGTGGGCTTCGGCTTTGCGGGCTTCGGCTGTTGCCCGTTTCTGCGCGACTTCGCTGCGCTGCCAGAGCGACGTGACGCCGGCGAGTACGACAACGAGCGCGACGAAGCCGCCCGCTACGGTGACCACGCGCCGCCGCTTCTTCTTCCGCGCCTTGTCGATCATCGCGCGGGAAAACTTCGACTCGGCCTCGGTCAGCCCGCCCGGATAGCGCTCGCGCCACAGGACGAACTCATTATACAGGGTGCCCGACCACAGGAGGTCGTCGGCGCGGTTCTTGCCGTCCCACATGTCGGCCGCCTGCCGGATCTGGTCGTGGAACTGGGCCGAGTCGGCGTCCTGCGTCTGCCAGCGCACGAGCCGCGGCCAGCTCGACAGCAGCGACTCGTGGACGATCTCGACGCGGTGGCTGTCTTCGGCGTCTTCGCGCGGCACGTCGAACGACGTGAGCAGGCGAGCGTTGACCAACTGCTGCAGAATCTCGGACGCCGCCTCGCGCTGGGACTTGTCGAAGAGCGACAGGAGCTCTTCTCGTTCGCGCGCCACCCGTGTCACCTGGGCGGTGACGAGGTTGCGGAATAGCTCGCGTACGATGGCCTGTCGGTCGAGGCCGGTGCGTTCCATCACGGCTTCGGCGTGCTGGGCGAGGGCGCCCTCGACACCGCCGATTTCTTGGTATGCGCGGCGCGTGAGGAGGCGTCGTTCGCGGTCGCGACGGTCCCACAGCCTCGACAGGGCGAACGCCAACAGCGGCAGAGCCCCGCGTTCACCCTCGACCTCGGCGAGCATCTCGTCGACGAGACCCTCGTCCTCGAAGCGGTATCCCAGATGTGCCGCCGGTTGGGTCATCGCGTTACGAAGCCCGGCTCCCGTCAAAGGCCCCATCGGAATCAACGACTCGAACACACCGGCCAGCGTCGGCCAGGCGTGGCATCGAATAAGAAAGTCGTCTCGCATCGAGAGGACGAGACGCACTCCGGTCTCCGCCGTCAGCCGTCCCAGCAGGTCGGCGAATCGTTCCTGCACCTCCGGGGGATTGAGGGTGAACAACTCTTCGAACTGGTCGATGATCAAAACCGCCTCGGTGTAGCGGCGGCGCCAGCGCGACATTGCCGCCACCGTCGAGGCGAGCTGGTCTTCGCCCAGGAGGTCTCGCATCGCTTCGGTGTCGCCGGCGAGCTCGGGCACCAGCGCCTGCCGCAGCGCGAGAAAGGGCGAACTGCCCGGCGAGCACATCACCATCCCCCACCCCTCCGGACGCGCCGGCATCAACCCCGCCTGCAGAAAGGACGTCTTGCCCGTCCCTGACGCTCCGATAATGACGAGCAGGTCCTGGCGCGGGAGCCGGTTCCACACCGTCTCGATTTCGGACTCGCGTCCAAAGAAGTACGCCGCTTCCGCCTCGGTAAAAGAGGCGAGGCCCGGGTAGGGCTGGACCGTGAGGCGCGCCGTCAATCCGGTGACCGTCGCGGGTGTGATCTCTTCGCCGGCGGGCGAGATGATCCTGGCCACGACCTGCAGTTCGGTGAGCAGATCGGCGAGGCTCTGGTAACGTTCCGACGGTGACTTTCTCAGACACGTTCCGATGGTTCGTTCCAGTTCGGCGGGGATCCCCGCCAGGTGGTCCGCCATCGGAGCCGGATCTGTATTGATGATCGAGTAGGAGCGTGCCTGCGGATGGTCGCCTCCCAACGGCAGCGAACCCGTCACCATCTCGTACATGGTGACACCGAGTGACCAGATGTC
>CBDVDJ010000498.1:0-3128 GCA_965372695.1 uncultured bacterium | reverse complement strand
AACCCACGACGCGCCCTTCGGGAACCAGTTCGATTCGTCATGCCGGGTGAAAAACCCGATCGACGGCAGCTTCATGCCCACGGAAAAATGGAAGAAGTCTGTGTTTCCCGATAAGAGTAAGTCCGCACGGGACAGCAACGCAAGGGCTTCTTTGACGTTTTTGGGCGTGAGGTCGAACAGATCGACGTTGAGCGATTCCTTGAATCGTTCAATGCTTTTGGGGTCGAGGTTGTTGGAAACCACGAGAACCTTTGCCGGGTAACGCGATGCGATCTGGGTGACGATCTGCCCGAATGCCCGTTCCGCCAGGCGGTGGCTCCCCTTGCCGATGCCGGGGTCGACGGCGATCAGCTTTTCGTTTGTGTCCGGCTTGCGGAAGTGGATCATCTGGTTGGCCCAGCGGATGTCCTGGTCGGGCAGACGCCATCCCGGGAGCGCATCGCCGGGGTGGAGGCCGAGCGCCGTGAGGTAGCCGATGGCCCTCTCGGATTCGTAGCGCGATTCCGATCCGCGGCGGAGTTCGCAGTTGATGAAGGGATATGTGAATTCCTGGGCGTATCCGACCCGCAGACGGGCCCGCGTCAGCACGGTCAGGAGCGAACGCGCGAAGCTGAACTCACGGCCCAGCAGGAACGTAATGTTGAAGTCCCGCGATTTGAGGCGCTTGAGCAGCGAAAAGTAGGTGGTCGACATCAGGGACAGGTGCTCGCGCTCGTACGTGATCATCTCGTTGATCTGATCCATCGTCCGGATCAGCTCGCTGTTACCCTCGCGCACGAGGACGGTGATCCTCATACCCGGGAACCGATGCCTTAGGTGGTTGATGACGGGCGCAAAAAACAGCAACTCGGTGAGATCACCCGAGTCGACGACCAGAACCCGCGAATCGTTGCCGATATCGCCGGGCAGAGAGAACGCCTGTTCCCCGACCAGACGGCCGAGAAACGGCGTGATCAGGCCGATCATCGCCTCTTTTCTGGGAGAAATTGTCGTCGCGCTCAAAAACCTGTCTCCTTGGATCAACCCCTGATAACGGTGCAAATTGGAGGCCAATCAGTCCCAGATAAGGGTCCTGTCGATTGCTTCGCTCGCCCGGGACATGGTGTGGATCGTCAGATCTTTCTTTATCGATTCCGGTATTTCGTCGAGATCGCGCTTGTTATCCCTGGGGAGCAGAATCGTCCGGATACCCGCCCTGTGCGCGGCAATCACCTTGTCCTTGACCCCGCCGATCGGGAGCACGCGGCCGGTGAGCGTGATCTCCCCCGTCATGGCCATGTCGTTCCTGACACGCTTGTCGAAGAGCAGCGAGGCGATGGTACACGCGAGCGCCACACCGGCGCTGGGCCCGTCCTTGGGTACGGCTCCCGCCGGCACGTGGATGTGGATGTCGGTGTGTTCGAAGAACTCCGGATCCTCCGCCTTGGACGCGTAGTTGGCCTCGACATAGCTCATCGCCGCTTCGGCGCTCTCCCTCATCACGCCGCCGAGCTGCCCCGTCAGCTGCAGCCGGCCGTTGCCCTTCATTTTCAACGCCTCGATAAAGAGAATCTCGCCGCCGCTCATTGTTTTGGCCAGCCCCGTGACAACGCCGACGACCGGCTTCTTGGCGGCGATTTCGCTCGAGTACTCTTCCAGTCCGAGATACCGGGAAACGTTGCGCTGGGTGATTTTCACCTTGCGCTTGTTGCCCGACGCGATCCGCCGGGCCCTCTTGCGGCAGATCGAACCGATCTTGCGCTCGAGCTCACGGACACCTGCCTCCCGCGTATAGCCGCGAATGATCTGGCGCAGCCCATCGTCGGTCATCCGGAGCAACCTGGGCGATACCCCGTTCGCGTCCAGCTGCCGCGGCAGCAGATACTGTTTGGCAATCTCGACCTTGTCGTGAGTGATATAACCGGGAATATCGATCGTTTCCATACGGTCGAGCAGCGGCCGCGGGATCGTATCGAGCATATTCGAGGTCGTTATGAAGAGCACCTTGGACAGGTCGTACTTCACGTTGAGATAGTGATCCTCGAATGAATCGTTCTGCGCGGGGTCGAGCACTTCGAGGAGCGCCGAAGCCGGGTCTCCGCGAAAGTCGCTGCCCAGCTTGTCGATTTCGTCGAGCATGAACACGGGGTTGATCGACCCCGCGGTACGCATCCCCTGGATGATCCGGCCGGGAAGCGCACCGATATACGTGCGCCGGTGGCCCCGGATTTCGGCCTCGTCGCGCATCCCGCCCAGCGATATCCGGACGAACTTGCGTCCGATGGATCGCGCGACGGACTTTCCGAGCGAGGTCTTCCCCACCCCGGGCGGCCCGACAAAATTGATGATCGACCCTTTCATGGACTTTTTGAGTTTCTTGACCGACAGGAATTCGAGGATACGTTCCTTGACCATGTCGAGGTCGTAGTGGTCTTCGTTGAGGACCTCGGCCGCCTTGTCTATGTCGAGGTTGTCTTCGGTGGCATCGGTCCAGGGCAGGTCGAGTATCCAGTCGATGTAAGTCTTGGAGACGGTGTATTCGGCGGCGCCGGGTGACATTTTCTGGAGCCGGTCGAGCTCTTTGAGCGTGACTTCACGGGCTTCTTCGGACAAATGGGCCGTCTCGATCTTTTCCCGGAGCTCCTCGGTCTCCATGGTACGGTCGTCGTCTTCGCCCAGCTCGCGGCGGATGGCCTTGAGCTGCTGGCGCAGGTAGTATTCGCGCTGTTCGCGGTCCATTTCTTTTTTGACGTCCGCCTGGAGTTTCTTGCCCAGCTGCAGGACCTCCATCTCGTCGATGAGATACTTGGCCAGCAGCTTCAGACGCTTCGTCACATTAACCTCCTCGAGGAGGTGCTGCTTGCGTTCGAGGTCGATATTGAGGTTGGTGGCGACGACGTCGGCCAGACGCCCGCCCTCCTTGACGTTGTCGATAATGATTTTCAACTCGTCGGTGAGGTGCTCGGATTCGTCGATCATCTGCGAAAACGTCCGGACGACGGTCTGCATGTAGGCCTTTTCGGTGTCTGTATTCTCTTCTTCGTCCTCGAGCACCTCAACGCGGCCGCGCAGGTAAGGCGCCACCTGCGTGGTCTCCACGAGGCGGATTCGTGAAATCCCCTGGGCAAGCAGCCGCATCTCGCCGTTGG
>CBDVDJ010000497.1:0-3130 GCA_965372695.1 uncultured bacterium | reverse complement strand
GCTCTACGTGTTTAACGGCCACTGCGACATGGCGCGCGCGGAGTACGCGGCGCCCCTGCCCCTCGCTCCCGACGACAAAAACGCCCGTAAGTCGCTGGAAAACCTGGGTGGTCTGGGTGAGGGGGAGTAGCGGGGGGCGGCAATAAAAAAGCGCCGGCTCCGGGCCGGCGCGCGTGCGGTATATGGGGGAAAAAAAGTGGGCCCGCAAAGCGGCTTGCGGGCCCCATGTTATCCCGGCAGCCCCAGTCCCATCAGTAGTGCTGGCCGGAACACATCTCATTTGATGTGGTGATAATAGAATCGAATATTATTATAATTCAGCCGAATAACGACGCTATAGAATAATACCAGTGTCTTTATTCAACTATCGCGATAATATCTATTTCTCCGGGCCCTGTCAAGCAATTCTCAAGAAAAATTTCACAAAGTTACGAATCTTGTAACTAGCTGGATTAAAATGAGATACACGCCAGCCTTCCTGGGGCGCCGTGTGATTGTTCCGGGCTTTTCACGCCCGGCCCGTCGGATTCCTATTTCTTGCCCGCGAAGTACAGTTTGTCGAACTTGTCGGTGAGAGCCCGCAGCGTTTCGACTTGATCGAGGTCCGTGGTCTGCTTGGCTTTCATCGCATGGACGAGCATCATGTGCAGCACGGTCAGCTGGTCGAGGTAGCTCTGGGCGGGTTTTCCGTCGTCGCCGTGGGCGGGCTTGATCCGCTGGGTCATGAAGTACTGCTGGACGATCTCCTGCAGCTCTTCGGCGTGCTTCTCCTTGTTGACCGTCCACCGCACGATCTGGTTGTAGTTGGCGGGGGTCTCGGCGGACAGCGCCGTGATCTGCTTCATGGCCTTCTCTATGGTCGTGATGTGTTCCTGGATCATCTTGATCCGCATCTCGTCGTCGTAAATGCCGCACGGGACTTCGCAATGGGCCCACGCTGCCGGGACGGCGGCCGCCGACACGGCGACGAGGATTGCAAGGACAAGGATTGTTTTCATGGGGATTCCTCCTGTGAAACGATGGGTTTGATGGTCGACAGCTGTTCCCGTTCTATAATGAAGCGGAGAGTGGCGAAGACGACGATGTCAAATGTCAGCCCGATCAGCGCCGACCACTGGTCGCGGTAGAACATAAGGGGTTGAATCAAAAAAAGCGACACCAGGATTGACCTCTGGAAATTATGGAATGCGGACAACCGGGAGCGACGGATCTGCCAGGCGCCGATCGCCACGAACGCGGCGGCCAGCGCGGAGAACGCGACAATCGAGATCTCGAAGTAGGAAATGTGCGTGCTGGCCGTGCCGAGCGTGTCGAGCGACCGGCGCAAGAGTATGTTGAACCAGGATTTGTCGAAGACGAGCAGGAAAAACAGGTGCAGCATCTGCAAGAACAACTGCCCCACAAAAAACGCGACCACGACGCCGGTGAACCAGCGTTTCTCCCCGATCGATCGATAGAAATCTCTCGCCCTGTTGCGCGCGCGGGTGACCAGGTTGGGGTTGGGTGGATCGACGACGTCCGAGCCATGGATCAGGCGCTGGAGCCCGGCCACCAGGGGGGTGGAAGAATCGCATCGGGCGAGGTAGCTCAGGGCCCGTTCGCGTTCCGTGCTGTCGAGGTCGCCGACCGCGATCTGCTGCACTTCCTGCAACGCGTTTACAAAGTACTCGATGGGGCTTCGCGGCGGGCGCGTATGAATCCAGCGGATCCCGAGATATGTGAGAATCATCACAATATAGATGATCGAGGGCGTGGGGCGGAAAAAGTAGTCGTTGTCCTGGGTGACAAACTTGCCCACTTCGTCGATGAAGGCTCCGAAGCCGGCGCCGCCGAGGATAGCGGCCAGTTTGTGGCCCCCGCGGCCGATGAATGACAGCAGAATGACGACGGCGACGAGCATCAACAGCCCGCCCCAGAGCATATGGGCGATGTGGAGCGAGTCGTTGCCCAGCTGGGGAAACCCGGTGAGTTGAAGGAACAGGCGGATCAGCAGGACGGCGGCGACGGAGGTGACGAGGAAGAGATCGAGGTTTCCACCCGCTTCGAAATCGCGTATCACTCTTTGACGTTTCATTCGGAGTCCATGATACCAAAGCGGGCTGGCGTCGTGGTTACTCTTTCACTCCGTCGAGAAGCATCTTGATGATATCGTCGGTGCTGACCCCGTCGGCGTCGGCGTTGTAGTTGGTCACGATGCGGTGGCGGAGCACCGGCGGCGCGATCGCCTTGACGTCGTCTATGCTGGGTATGGGGCGGCCGCTCATGACCGCGCGGACCTTCGCACCGAGGATCAGGTTCTGTCCGGCACGGGGACCGGCGCCCCAGCTGACGTAATCGTGGACCTGGCCGACGCTCTTGTCGCGGGTTGCGCGCACGAGACGGATGGCAAAATCGAGTACGTGCGAGTCGACGGGGACGGATTTGACGAGTTCCTGTATCCTCAGGATATCTTCGGCCTTGAGTACCACATCGGGAGTGCCGGGGTGTTGTGACGTGGTGGTCTCGACGATTTCCAACTCTTCTTCCTTCGACGGGTAATCCACGTTGATGTGAAACATGAAGCGGTCGAGCTGCGCCTCCGGGAGCGGGTAGGTGCCTTCCTGCTCGATCGGGTTCTGCGTGGCCAGTACGAAGAAAGGAAGGTCGAGCGTGAACGTCTCGCCGCCGGCCGTGACCTTTTTCTCCTGCATGGCCTGGAGGAGCGCGGCCTGTGTTTTGGGCGGTGTGCGGTTGATTTCGTCGGCGAGAATGACGTTGCCGAAAATGGGGCCCTTGATGAACCGGAACGACCGCTTGCCGGTGCCCGTCTCTTCTTCGAGGATTTCAGTGCCCGTAATGTCGGAAGGCATCAGGTCCGGGGTGAACTGGATCCGGGAAAAATCGAGGTCGAGTGCCTCGGCCACCGTGGAGATGAGCAGAGTCTTGGCCAGCCCGGGGACTCCGACGAGCAGGCAGTGACCGCCGGCGAAGAGCGCCGTGAGCAACTCGTCGATGACGTGTCCCTGACCGACGATGACTTTGGAAATTTCGGTGCGAAGGGTTTTGTACACCTCGTTGAACTTGTGGACGTCCTCCATGGTGGCGGCGATCGGGTTTTCGGCGGTCATCGAATCGGTTCCTTTCGGGTTGT
>CBDVDJ010000496.1:0-3133 GCA_965372695.1 uncultured bacterium | reverse complement strand
GCCGACGGGAACGCCCAGACGTGGGGCGTGCTTTCGACGGTGGGTGACGAATTCGTCTCGCCGATCGCACTGGCCATGATCGACGGAAATCCCGGGCTCGAAATCCTGGCGGCGTCGCGTGCGACACGCGAGGTGTACGTCATGAACTACCAGGGTGTAGTGCTTCCGGAATGGCCACGGCCCGTGGAAAACTTCATACGCGCCGGGCTCGTCGCGGGTGACATAAACGACGACGGCGTTGTCGAGATCATCGCCGTTGACGAAAGAGGCGTGATCTACGTCTGGAACGGCGACGGGACCGAGTACGTCGACGGCGACGCCAATCCGTCGACGCAGGGTGTATTTTTCCGGATGCCGGGTAACTCGTACCTGTTTTCCGCCCCCGCCGTGGCGGATATCGACAACGACGGCGTCAATGAGATCGTCGCGGGTTCACAGGGTGCGATGCTCTACGTGCTGAACGAGGACGGATCCGCTGTTCCCGGTTTTCCCGTCGCCCTCGACGAACCCGTGTGCGGCAGTCCCGCAGTGGGGGATATCGACGACGACGGTGACCTCGAGATCGTCGTAAACCAGTTGTACGGCATGATCCGGGCGTATCATCACGACGGATCGTCCATGTGGGTCCAGTGGTTTCCCAACAACATCACATTCGGTCCGTCGCCGGCACTGGGCGACATCACCGGCGACGGCAAGCTGGAGTGTTTCATACCGAGCGCGAACAAGAACCTCTACGCGATCCGGTACAACGGGAGTATCGTTCCCGGCTGGCCGGTTGCGTACAGTACGACGACGTATACAGAATCGTCGCCGATTGTCGCCGACCTCGATGGAGACGGCAGCCTCGACGTCATCCTTGGGGACGAAAGCAAGCTGATCAAGGCGTGGGACGCCGGCGGCAACATGCTCGACGGCTTTCCGCTCGGCACCGGTGACGCGATGCGTGCCGTGCCGGCGGTGGAGGATATCGATCGCGACGGAGACGTCGACCTCATCGCGGCGGGTTGGGATATGGGAGTCTACGTCTGGGATTTTCCCGGCGCATACATGGCCGGTTTTGACGGCTGGCCGAGTTTTCACGGCAACCATCACAACGACGGCCTGCACGGGTCGAGGGTTCCGACCGGGGTTGGCGGCGTGACGTTCACGTCGCAGGTGCGTCCCGGTGCGGGCGTAGTACTCGAGTGGCACGTGCCGGCGTCGGCCGGATTTGCCTTCGATGTCCAGCGGGCCGCGGTTTCCGGCCCCGATGCCGCTCCCGGCGTATTCGGCACGGTGGCGGCGGGGCTGACGGTAGGGACCGGCGGAGAACTGCGACACGTCGACGCGGGGGCGCTCGCGGGAGAGACTTACGTTTACCGTCTCGCGGACGCCGGGAGCGGCGAGGAGATTCATACGACCGGTTCGATCTATGTCCCTGTGACGAGGGGTGACCTGTCGCAGAACTACCCGAATCCGTTCAACCCCGTGACCAGGATTACCTACCTGGTACCCGACGGCGGGGCGCACCAGGTACGCCTCGTCGTGTACGACGTCCGTGGTGCGCGGGTGCGTACGCTGGTGGATGACCGGAAAGCGGGCGGCAGGTACACGGTGGAGTGGGACGGACGCAATGACCAGGGACAGGTGGTGGGGTCGGGTGTGTATTTTTACCGTCTCGTGGAAACGAACCATACGCAGACCAGGAAGATGCTGCTGCTCAAATAATCGATTGCATTAACAGGGCCCGCCGGATCCGGCGGAGAGCCCGTGACCACCCCACTCGGGAACAGGGGGAAGAACGAGCGGGGTTCTCAAGGAGAACTCGATGATCCTCGATCATGACAACAGGAAGCCACTCCTCGGCGGCATCGCCGCGGCCGTGGTGGTGGCGGTCGTGATGATTCCGCAAGTCCTTCCGGCGGCCTCTACGCATTTCAAGGCCGACCTGACACCGGCGGATGTAACCGTCCAGGTGCAGGATGGAAAATCACGAGTCGTCGTGGACGATCCCCGGTATCTACAGCTCCAGGACGATGGGCACCCGGCGCTTCCGTATCGGCTGGTAAGAGTCCTGCTGCCGGCCGGCCATGAGGTGGCCGACTACCGGTTCGCATACAAGGGACGGATAGTGATCGCCGACAGTTTCGATCCGGCTCTGGCCCCGCCGATGGTTTCGGTGGACGGAGACATCGCCAGCGCCGAGCCGCTCGCCGAGTGGCTCTCGGGCTCCGGCGCCGGGCCGGTTAAAGCGGGCCGCTACCTGGGGACGGGGTACTTCCACGGTCACGCTATTGCCGGGTTTGCCGTCTTTCCGTTCGTTCTCGAGGACGGATCTCTCACTCTGCTCGAAGACATTACGGTGGAGGTCGATACCCGGCCGGCGGAAGACACGCCGGAACTCGTGAGGCGCGAACGTTTTCGTGATGGATTCGGCGACAGGATACGTCAAGAACTGTCGTCCCTCGTGGTAAACCCGGAAGCGGCGGCGTCGTACCGGGTGGGTGAGGTCCGGGTCGAAAAGGAAACGGGCGGCTTCCGGCCGACGTCTTACCCGTCGCTCGAGGGAAGTCCCGTCGACTACGTGATCATCACCACCGACGCCATGGCGGCGTCCTGGCAGACGCTGGCGGACTGGAAGACGGCGAAGGGCGTTCCGGCCGTCATCCGGACGGTGGAGTGGATCGAAGCGAATTACCGCAACGGATCTGATCTCGCGGAAACTATTCGTACATTCATCAAGGACGCCTACGGGAAGTGGGGTGTCACGTATGTGCTGATCGGCGGCGATATCGAGTATGTGCCGGTGCGTTTTGCGCGCAGTTGCTTCGTGTCCTCCATCGGGGCCGAACTGCCGACGGACCTCTACTACGCCTGTCTGGACGGCGACTGGAACGACGATCACGACCACATATTCGGCGAGATGCCGGGCGGGCAATGCCCCGGCAACGACGACGCGGTCGATCTCTACGCCGAGGTTTATGTCGGCCGCCTGCCGGCGAGGAATGCCGCCGATGTGGCGCTGCTCATTTCGAAGATCATGGCGTACGAGACCCCCAACGAAACCGACTTCGCAAACAGGATTCTGTATCTCGCCGAGGTTCTGTTTCCCATCACCTGGAAACAGGGTGACACGATTACCATGAACGGCGCC
>CBDVDJ010000495.1:0-3137 GCA_965372695.1 uncultured bacterium | reverse complement strand
GGCGTCGATTTGCTCTACCGGGGCGCTGCCCTGGCGCAACACCGGGTCGCCGTTGTATCTAAGCGCATTGTTCATCGCTGGTTTTATGGACAAGCGCGCAAACGACTCGCGCGCGCCGCCCGGCATATAAGGATAACGGCCGGTGCCGGCGCGCGCCAGAGCAATTTACTAGTTGCCTTTTCGACGACGCCGGAGACGGCCGACTTGAGCACCTCGACCTTGACGTTGTCGGCGATCTTGAGGATGAAGCTGTTGTCCTTGACCCCGGCGATGGTCCCGTAGATCCCCGAAGTGGTCAGGACGCGGTCGCCACTCTTCAGCGCTCCGATCATTGTTTTTGTTTCCTTCTGGCGCTTCTGCTGGGGACGAATCAACAGAAAATAAAAAATGGCCAGCATACCGAGGATCGGGATCAACATCGAGAGCGGGCTGCCTCCACCCTCCCCTGACGGCTGGGCCATCGCAAACGTAATCCAGTTCAAGGTGCCTCCTTATCCGCCGGGCGTAACTCTGTGCTCACCCGACGTGTACAGTTCCACAAAATCCGCGCGCCACGAATCAAAACGGTCCGCTTCGATAGCCTCGCGCATTTGTCTCATCGTATCACAATAAAAATACAGACTGTGGTGTGTCGCCAGCACCGGTCCGAGAATTTCGCCGACGGCCAGCAAGTGCCGCAGATACGCGCGCGAGTGGTTTCGGCACGTGTCGCATCCGCACTCGTCGTCGATCGGCTCGAAATCATCGGCGAAGGTGGCGTTCTTCAACACCATCTTGCCCTTGCGCGTGAACACGGTCCCGTTGCGCGCGTTGCGCGTCGGCATCACGCAGTCGAACATATCGACCCCGCGGGCCACGCTTTCGACCAGGTCCAGCGGCGTCCCCACTCCCATCAAGTACCGCGGCCGGTCGTGGGGAAGTTCCCCGGTGACGAGGGCGGTAATGTCGTACATCTGATCCTTGGCTTCACCGACGGACAATCCCCCGACGGCGTACCCGGGGAAATCGAGGTCGAGGAGTTCGGCCACCGACCGGCGGCGCAGGTCCTCGAAGCACGACCCCTGGACGATGCCAAAGATCACCTGTTCGTATCCGTTGCGATCGAAACGCGCGCCGAACTTATCCCGGCCCCGCCGGGCCCATTCGGTCGTCAGTTCGACCGCCTTCTCCGCCTCGCTGCGCTCGCAGGGAAACGGAGCACAATAGTCGAAACTCATCACGATGTCGGCGCCGATCCGCGCCTCGGCCTCGATCACCGTCTCGGGCGTGAAGAGGTGGAGCGACCCGTCGACGTGCGACCGAAACTCGATCCCGTCGTCGGTGATCCTGCGAAAGTCGGCGAGGCTGTACACCTGGTATCCACCGCTGTCCGTCAAAATCGGGCGCCGCCAGCCCATAAACCGGTGCAGCCCGCCGGCCGCCTCTATCAACTCCACCCCCGGACGAAGGTACAGGTGGTACGCGTTGGCCAGGATGATCTGGGCGCCGATGGGGTCGGCCAGCTTTTCCGGCGTGGTCGACTTGACGGTGGCCTGCGTGCCCACCGGCATGAACACCGGCGTACGGATCGCCCCGTGGTCGGTGCTGATGGTCCCGGCGCGCGCGCCGCCAGAGGTGCATTCGAGGCGAAATCCGAACGACATGGCCAACAATGTAACAGGCCATACCGCAAAAGTCAGTAAAAAACGTGGGTTACGCCGGCTCGAACAGGCGCTCGCCGGCCTCAGGGGGTGCGGGTGGTGTCCTTCTTCGCCTCCGAATTCTTACGCCACCCCTGGAAAAGATCCTTCACCTGGTCACCCACCCCGTCGGTGAGCTTTTCGACACCGGCGTCGATAGCCGAGTCCTGGATACGGCGGGAGAGCGCGTCGATGTCCGGCACCAGCCTGGGCCGCATGATCGAACCGGTCAACGTCACGGGCAGTTCGAGTTGCCCCTTGTCGTTGGTCAGGTATTTAATGACGGACAGTTCGTTGGCGATGCTCTTCGTCGCAGCGGCCGAAAACACGATTGTCGTCTTGAGGTTCATCTGGCGGTCGAGCGAAACCCACCCCTGACCGAATATCGAGTAGTCGGGCGACTTGAGCACGAGCCCGCTCGAGTGAATCCGCCCGTTTTCGATACGAAAATCTCCGCGCAGGTCCTGGAACGCCGTGTTGGATCCGGAAAACAGCTTCGGATTCTTCTGGCGGACACGGTTGATCGCCGCCGCGTCGACGAGCGGCAGCTGCTGGATGCCGTACAAAAGCTCATTGGCGATATTGACGTCGAGAAGCGACCCCTTGATCACCACCGCGCCACCCTTGCCCGAAAGCGTCGGTTGAACGTCCTGCCACTCCTGCCCCGCCCCCGCCAGGTCGATGTCGATGTCGATGGTCCCGTCGATAAAACGCGGAATCGACTCGACCTTGTAGGTGAAGTACTCCGCCAGGTTGACGCGGCGCACCCGTGTCGACAGTTCGAACGCGGGCGGCTGCGCGGTGGGGAGGAAGACCCCCGATCCTTCCACCGTGCCACCCAGCGTCTTGACCGAATAGCTCTCGATCTCCACCCGTTCCTGCGTCGAACCGATCGTCGCTTTCAGGTCGCTGTAATCCAGGTTGGCCACCGACCCGGCGGGAGATACCACGGTGCCGTGATGCCGGACGACATCCCCTTCCTGCCACAACCGCCCCTCGGCGCGCAGATCCCGGAGCACCTCGGGCCGGGCGGCCGGTTTCGGCGGAGTGTGAAAATCGGCGCGGTGGACCTCGCTCGACGTGATGCGATACCAGGCCTCCATGGGTTCGAACGACTTCGCCTCGGCGCGCAACTGCATGGCCGATCTTCCGACGGTAAAATCCGCGCGTTCGACGCTGGCGCTGGTCTCGCTGAATTTCACGGTGGCGCTGGCGCGAGTGACGGGTTGCGGCAGCTGCGGCACCGTCGCGGTGCCGTTTTCGAGCTCGAATGTGCCGTCGACGTCGGGAAGGCTGCCGGGTCCCGGCGCGCCTTTCACGGTGGCGCTCAACTCGACGATTCCGCCGGGCGAATACGCGGCGAGCGCCGGCATCATCGCGGCGACGGCGGCGACTTCGACCTTTTGCGACCTGACGGATACGTCCAGCCGGGGGACATCGCCGGTCAGGTCGATCCGG
>CBDVDJ010000494.1:0-3147 GCA_965372695.1 uncultured bacterium | reverse complement strand
CTCGAGGAACAGGAGAAAAAGCTGCAGGAACAACGCCGCAAGGCCGCGTTCCGCCGGCAGAAGAAATCGGGCAAGGACTGGTAGCCGATGAAGTGGTTGACGCTGGCGATATTTGTCTTTATCACCGCGATTGCGGGTACCGTGCGCGCGGGCGATGTGACCGTGAAGGCGGAACTCGACCGTGCCACCGCCAGCGTCGGGAACGAGATCACGCTCACGGTGACCGTGCAGGGGAAGTTCCGCCGATCCGCCGAGCCCGAGTTGCCCCCGCTCGCCGACTTCGACGTCTACAACGGAGGGACGTCGCAGAATTTCAGCATGATCAACGGGCGGATCCAGTCGTCGATCTCTTACCGCTACGTCATCGTGCCGAAAACCGAAGGCCGCTTCGAGATCGGGCCCGTCAAGGTTGTTATCGCCGACAAGGAGTACACCACCCGGCCCATCGAGCTGGAAATCACGGCCGCCGCCGCGTCGATCCAGCGGCAGACTCCTTCGCAGGGCTCCAGGAGCCAGGGGAGCCTCCCCGGCTCCGGCGGCGACGGGGATCGCAGTATTTTCATCGAGGCGGCGACCGACCGCGACACCGTGTATGTAAACCAGCAGATCACATGGACGCTTGGGTACTACACCGACGGCCGTGTCAACCTCTTGCGCAGCCCGAACTACTCGCCGCCCGAGGCCGAAGGTTTCTGGGTGGAAGATCTTCCGCCGCAAAACAAGTATTACGTCACGCTGAACAACCGGCAGTTCCTCGTCAACGAGATCAAGCGCGCGTATTTTCCGACGTCCCCCGGCCTGTTCGTCATCGGTCCGGCGAGCGTCGACGTCGTTCTGGACGACCTGAGCGCCAACAAGCTCGACGATTTTTTCAGCCGCAATTTCCGCTCGCGCGGTTTCGGCAAGGCGCAGACACTCCGGACCAGAGCCCGGGAAATCGCCGTGCTCCCGCTTCCAGGGCGTGGGAAGCCCCCCGGTTTCGGCGGAGTCGTCGCCGAAGGGTTGACGCTGTCGATGTACGCCGACAAGCAGGTTGTCCAGGTCGGCGAGCCCGTCAATCTGACCGTCGTGATGAACGGGCGAGGCAATATGAAAACGGTCGCCCCGCCGACGCTCGACGGCATGGAAGCGTTCAAGGTCTATGAGTCGGGCTCACACTCGGACGTATTCAAGAAGTCCTACATCGTGTCGGGCCGGAAGAAGTACGACTACGTCGTCGTACCCCGCGAACAGGGGAAGCTGACGATACCCGCCGTCGAGCTGCCGTACTTCGATCCCGTCAAAAAGAAATACCTGGTGGCCAGTTCGCACCCCGTTCACCTCGACGTCCAGCCGGGTACGCAGGAAGAGGGGCGTAAAATCATTTACGCCGGCACCGGTGACGACTTCGAGGTGATCAGCCAGGACATCCGTTTTATCCATCCGGTCCCGTCGGCCATGACGGCGACGGCGGGCATCGGGGACGTCCGCTGGCTGTTGGCCGTCCACGCGTTGCCGCTGCTCGCGCTGGCCGCGTCCTTCGTGGTGGAACGCCGCCGCCGCCGGTTTCGTTCCGACGTGGGGCTTGCCCGGTCGAGCCGCGCCCTGCGGGAAGCCGACAGAAAACTCGAGACCGCGCGCAAGTCGTTTCGCGCTGGCCGGAGCGAGGAGGGGTTCGCCGCCGTTTCCGGAGCGGTGACGGGGTATTTCGCCGACAAAATGAATGTCGCCGCCGCCGGTCTTACCGTCGACACTGTCGGCGAGTTTCTCGGCCGGCGCGGTGTCGATGCCGAAACAGCCGCCGCGGTGGGCTCGGTTCTGGGTGATTGCGATGCCGCGCGATTCGCCTCCGGCGCCGCTGGGGGAGGTCAGGGGGAGGAACTGGCCGGCAGGGCCCGTGACGTCATTCGCTCTCTCGAGAAGGAGTACCTGCGATGAAGCCGCTGGCGTGGGCACTCGCAGTGTTGTGCTTATGGGCCGGTCTGGTGGCGGCGCAGACGTCGGTGTCGCAGGCGTCTGTCTACCAGCTGTTCGCCCGCGGGAATCAGCTCTACGAAGCGGGCGAGTTCGAGGATGCGGTGGACGTGTATCAGGAATCGGTGGACCGCGGAGCGTCGTCTCCGGAGCTTTTCTACAACCTCGCCAACGCGTACTACAAATCGGGAGATCTGGGACGGACCGTGCTCAATTACGAGCGGTCTCTGCGGCTGGCCCCGCGTGACGAAGACGCGCGCGCCAACCTTGCGCTGGTTCGTTCGATGCTGCGCGACCGCCAGTTCGTCGACGACCCCGGCGCGTTCAAACGGACGGTGACTTGGATGTCCCGGCGGTTGAACCTGCGCGAGTCGCTCTTCGTGACGTCACTGCTCTATCTTGCCTTGATGATCGTCTCTATCGTGTTCGTCTTTCGAGACACGTCGATCGTTTCGCGGCTTTATCCGAAAATTTCGCTCGCGTCACCGGGGAGGTTTCTGGGTCTCGACAAATCACGCGATTTCGCGCTCGCCCTGGCGACCCTGGCGCTGCTGCTCGGGTTGTCCGGTGCGTCGTCGTGGAACAAATACCGTGACGCCTCGGCCCGCCGCGCCGCCATTGTCGTCAGGCAGGAAGCCGCCGTCTACGGAGGTCCCAGTACCGAATCGACCCTGCAATTCAAAGTACACGAGGGGACGCGCGTTTCGACGGGCGAAACGCGGCCGGGCTGGATACAGATACACCTGCCGGGGGATCTTTCCGGTTGGATCGTCGACCGCTGGATCGAGAAAATTTAGTTGTGCCTCTGAAATTGTTTCTGGCCCGGGGTGTGCAATACCCAGGTCATGGAAACGACTGCTTTTCGACCGCCGGGCTGGTCTCCTCCCCATTGTCCCAATCCTAACTGCCGCTATCACCATCCGTTAGTCAAGGGCTGGCGATATAAAAAGTCGGGATTCTTTCTCCGCCAACGTGCGCCGCACCGTACACAACGTTACCAGTGCAAATCGTGTCACCGAAGCTTCAGCACGCAGACATTCTCCGCCACCTACTGGCAGAAGATCCCCGGCCTCGACAAACGCATCTTGATGAAGGCGGTCGGTGGGATGGCCAACCGCCAGATCGCCCGTGACCTGTGCGTGAGTCCCAAGACGGTCGACGACCGCATCTCCCGCATGGGGCGGCACTGTATGC
>CBDVDJ010000493.1:0-3148 GCA_965372695.1 uncultured bacterium | reverse complement strand
CTCGCCGACAGCTCCGCGATCCTCGAACCCCAGCTCGTTCGACCCGGCGGAACGCCCGCCACCGTGACGGTGACGTCGTCAGACGTCGCCGTCGGTACCATCGAGACGTCGTCGACGAGCGGCGATTCCGCCGTGGCCGTTATCGGCATCGGCCAGGGGCAAACCGCCTTGACCGTGCTTCTGGGTGGGATGGCGTTTCATGCCGTCGGCACCGGCGCCGCGATAGTAGAAGCGACCGTCCCCGGTTTCCTCACCACCGCGGCCGGATCCCCGACTGTCTATATTGCGGGCGGACCCACCGGCGTGCCCGAAAACACGCCGCCGGCCCGCGTCACCCTCGAACAGAACACGCCCAATCCCTTCAATCCAGCGACGACCATCGCCTTTTCGCTTCCCCAACCCATGGAAGTCGATCTGACGATCTTCGACGTGAGCGGCCGCAGGGTGATCGCTCTCATCCACCGCGCCATGCCCGCCGGACGCACCCGGATCCAGTGGAACGGCCGCGACTCCAACGGACGGGCCGTCAGTTCGGGGATATATTTCTACAGATTACGGTCGGGATCGAATGTGCAGACGAAGAAGATGGTTCTTTTGAAGTAACGCACCTCAGTGAAATACAATGAGCGTTATGCTCAAGGAACGGAAGCACATCATGTGCTTCCGTTCCGCAGAGTATGAGGCGCCTCTGCCAATTCCCCGATTGCACAAACGCCTCATACTTGCTACCCTTCCCTTCTCCCAACGATCTATCGAACCAGGATGAGGAAGTCATGGCCAGAGCACAAGACAACGTGTGTGCCTCCTGCGGACGCAGCGCGAGGCGAGTTTGTCCAGCGCTGGCCGGCATGATCTGTTCCGCTTGTTGCGGAGGCGGCCGCGGGTCGAAAATCGATTGCCCTCCTGATTGCAGCTATTTCCCGTTTGGCACGGCGGCATACGACGTCTGGCTCAAAATCGATGAGGCCTGGCAGACGAAAGCACTGAGATATGTCGTCGACAAGGTCGGAAAAGACCAGTTCCAGGCCGCTGCCAGACAACTGGCGCCGTCCTGGCTCGACGAAGATGGTGCGTTTGTTCAGGGAGTCGGCGCCGCGTTCATATGGTATCTGGCAGTAAATGACGGCGATGATCTCCCCGTCGGCGAGACCTGGAAAGAAGAGGGGTGGCCCGGGTTGAACAACGACGAGCGCTTCATGGCCGAATACCGCACCCGTTCCCGGCCCGGCCTTCTCGAGATCCAGAAAATAATGGATGACAAGGCGACGGAGTGCATCGACCTTCTCGATCCCGGCCGCGGGAAGTTCATCGTATTCGACCGCGGCACGGCGGGCCACGCTTCACGTTTTACGACCATGGTCGTATGGCTCACCCACTATCCCCATTTCACGCGTCTCGCCGGCGATGGCGTGATCGTGCCCAATGACGTGTTGGAGAATTTTCTTACCGCGATCAGGAAACACGCCCGGGAAGCATACGATAGCGACTCAGACGAATCCGTCAAACACTACCTGGCGGAATTCTTCGGCAAGGCGGCGGATCTGGTGAGCTCGTTGATGGACGAAAGACGGAACCAGATGATGTCAACCCTGGATGCGGACCAGTGCGAGGCTTCATACCAGCTTCGCGTCGCGCGCAAGGGAATCGAAAGCATACTCAAAGAGAAACCGGATTTCGAACGAGAAGATGGCTTCGTTCCCGATCCCGGAGAACCGCCCGATTCCGCACGCTATCTCTGGCTGCGCCGCGGAGAGGCGAAACGTATCGAAGAGAAAATTCCCGCGCTGGCCACGAAATACGGAGAGGATGATTCCGCGGCGGGCATTCTCGGTGACATTCGGCTGACGGACAACGAGTTCAGGATCACGACAATGGGCCGGGCGAAGTTCGAGTTTGCAAAAGAGCTCGTCGAATCTTATTTCGGGGACAGGCTCGAGTTCACCAATGAAGAAATCACGCCCATCGAGTCGCTGATGGATAGCCGGACACCCCCGGGTCCCACTCCCCCCGGACCATCTGAACAAATCCCGCCGGAGGTGGAAGCGCAGGTCATCCAGGAGTTGTACGCGAAACAATACAAAAATTTCCTCGATGAACCGGTCCCGATGATCGACAATATGACACCCCGGCAGGCCGCCCGGGTGCCGTCCATGCGTCCGAAGCTGATCGAGCTGATCAAACTCCACCTGAACAGTATCGACACCGCAAACATCGACGGGGGTATCGACATCGATATCGACTGGATACTCGACGAACTGGGTCTGGACGAGTTGCGCTGACGCCCGGATTACCTGTATATCCGACCTTATAATGGCGAATATACAGGCAATTCGACTATTGTTAAGCGGGATCGCTGGTTGGGCAGGTTCCACTCCTGAACTGTGTTGCTGATTTACATGATAATCAGCATACGACTACACGATTTTCTAACTTCAATTGAACCTGGGAGTTATCCGAGTACCGGCCCGATCCCCCTCAAAACACCCACGACAGCTTGGTGAACAACGTATGTCCCTGCCCCGACTCCGTGCCCGCGACCGACGTGCCCCGCTGGTACACCAGCTGCAGCGAACCGAAGGGCGGCAGAAATCGCCATACCAGCGAAGCCTGCGCGTTTTCCTTGCCGATGGCCGAGTGGGACTGGAAGAACAGCTTGCAGAATAGATCCGGATTGAAATAATACGACGATCGCACCCGGTGGATGATGGTCGACTCGTCCTCGGGGTCGGGGTCGAGCCACAGGCGGGTGGCCTCGTACTCGACGTTGAGCGCGTCGGTGATCTTGAACGCCAGCTCGCCGCTGACCAGCCGCAGGTCGCTGTTGTAGCTGCGCCCGAATCCGTAGCTGACCTCGACCGACCGTCCCGCCCGGTTGTCGTACCCCGCCTCTAACCAGGTCTCTTCGTTGCGGAATACCTCCTCGAACCGTTCGTACTTGTCCTCGCGCCCGGCGGCAAACTTGAACTTGCTCGCGAGATTGCACTCGAGCCAACTGTCCATTTCCCACGCCCGCAACGCTCCGGTCTGGCTGGTGTAGCGGTTGTAATTCACACCCGCTTCGAACTGTTCGACCGCCCGGTCCTCGAACCACCACTGGTGCGAGAGGTTGGTGTCGAGCTCCTTGCGGTCGTCGTCGCGGATGAAACCG
>CBDVDJ010000492.1:0-3158 GCA_965372695.1 uncultured bacterium | reverse complement strand
CGATGCGGGAGACAACGCCGCCAACGCCCAGACCACCGATCTGGCCGGAGAGCCGCGCGTTCAGGGGGGTATCATCGACATGGGCGCGTTCGAGTCGCAGTGCCCGTCGAGGATTGTCATATATGTCGACTGGAGCGCCACTGGCGCCAACGATGGCACCAGCTGGGCCGATGCGTTTTACGACCTCCAGGACGCCCTCGCCCAATCCCGGCCCTGCGCGTCGTTCAAGGAAATCTGGGTGGCGATGGGCGAGTATTACCCCTCCATCAACGACCGCACGGTGAGCTTCGTTATGGCAGACAGCTGTGCGATCTATGGCGGATTCAACGGCACCGAGACCAACCGCGACGATCGTGCGTTCATGACCAACGTGTGCATACTGAGCGGGAACATCGGCGCATCGGCCGACAGCACCGACAACAGCTATCACGTTGTGTTCGCCAGCGGTGTCGACAGCACCGCCGTGCTCGACGGTTTCATGATCATGGATGGCCAGGCCGACGGGCCCAACACGGCCGACAAGTCGGGCGCCGGCGCGTACGTTACCAATGGAAGCCCCACGCTGGCCAGCCTCTTCTTTCTTCGTAACACCGCCGTCGAGCAGGGCGGAGGCATGTACAACGAATCCGGGAGTAATCCCGCCGTAACCGGCGTTACGTTCCGTATTAACGTCGCCAACTCGGGCGGCGGCGCGTTCAACTCGAGCAGCAGCCCGACATTCCGCAATGTCACGTTCGACAGGAACAGCGCAGACTTTCTTGGCGGGGGCGCCATGAACTTCTTCCTCTCCGACCCTGTGTACACGAACGTGATCTTCGTCGATAACTCGGCATTGGGCGGTGGAGGCATGATCAACTTTGATCGATGCAACACCACTGTGACCAATGCGATGTTCCGCCAGAACAGCGCCGACCAGGGTGGTGGCATTGCCGACTTCAATCGATGCAACACCGCCCTGACCAACGTGACGCTCAGCGAGAACAGCGCGGACCAGGGCGCCGGTATTTTAATTGATGACCGTTCCACCGTCACCGTGATCAATTCTGTCCTGTGGGCCAACTCGGCCCTCGTTGATCCCGAGATAGCGATCCTGGTCGACTCCGGCGCGCTGATCTCATACTCGCTCGTCGCCGGGTCCAACGGGAGCGGCGGCAGCTGGAACACCAGCGTGGGAACCGACAACGGCAACAACATCGACATCGACCCCGACTTCGTGAGCCCCGGCGTTGGCAACCTCCGCCTCCAGGCTTCGTCGCCGGCGATCGACGCGGGCAACAACAGCGCGCCCGACATCGCCGCCACCGATCTCGATGACCGCTACCGGTTCGTCAACGGGACCGTGGATATGGGCGCGTACGAGTACAACCCGGCAACGGGGATAGAGGATGTCACACCCGCAATCCCCACCGAGACGGCCATCCGTTCCGCCTATCCAAACCCGTTCAATCCCACCCTCACCGTCGCCTTCGACCTCGCGCAGGCGCGCGAAGTGTCGGTGGTGATCTTCGATGTGAAGGGACGGCGCGTGTGGTCAACCAACCTGGGGCCACAGACGGCGGGCACGCACAGGGTGCGGTGGGACGGGATCGACAAACGTGGCAACTATGTGGCCAGTGGCGTGTATTTCGTCCGGGTGGCGACGAAGGATTGGAACGCCACGCGCAAAGTCGTTCTATTAAAGTGATATGGAAGCGGCTGGAGTCTACCTCCTTATTGATCCACAATCGATGTCTGCACAACCGCTGGCAATACGGAATTGACCATGACGGCCTGAAGATGTATCATCGGATCCTGCAAAGACATCGACGACAATTAATAAAGGAGACCTGACGTGAAGGCTATCGAAATCCTGGTCAACGAACATAATTTGATATCAGACGGTCTTGACCTTCTGACCACAGCCGCTGAGAAAATCGTGCGGGGGCAGAATCCACCGAAGGAGTTTTTTGAGAAGGCGATCACCTTCACCCGAAAATATACGAACGAGTTTCACCATTACAAAGAGGAAATTGTGATGTTCGGGCTTCTGGCGCAGAAGCACGGGGGGGCGATCGACGCCGAGATCGAACGGCTGCGAAGCCAGCACGATGCACTCCACAATAATATGAATGAAATTTCTTCTGCACTCGATGCCTACTCCCAGGGCTCCGATACCGAGACCCGCAGACTCCACAGGAACCTGAGCGATTATATCAATACCCTCCGCGGACATATTGCGGCCGAGAATCGGATTTTCTATCCGATGGTCGTCAAGGCTCTGACCGATGACGAGAAGGTCATGCTGCTGGCGGAATTCGAAAAATACGCCGCTGAGACGGGTCCGGAAGCCGTGGAGGAATATGGGAATCTGGTCACGGAAATGCGCGAATTGATCTGAACGCCCTGACCCGACTTTAATCCCCCCTCACACCCGTTGACCGGAAGTCTGTTTGAATAAACAGGTTAAGGCCGCCGATCGCGTAGTGTCCGAAAATTCGAACGTGCTGAGACCACACCACTTACTATGCCCCTGTTATACTCACCGAATGAGTGAAATCATCCATCTTCAACTCCTCCTGGCTACTTTCGCCGGCTGGGTCGGGAGAAAGCAAACGGCAATTATCGCCTATCTGGTCGAAGAGAACAGCGTTCTGAAAGAGCAGCTCGAGTCTGACGGGAGACGTCCGCGTTTCACCGACGACCAACGCCGCCGACTGGCTGCCAAAGGTAAGCCGCTGGGCCGTAAGGTCCTCAGGACGATTGCCACCATCGTGACCCCGGACACGATTCTCGCGTGGCACCGCAAACTCATTGCCGCCAAATGGACGTATCCACACAATCGTGTCGGTCGGCCCGGCGTGATGAAAGAGATTCGTGAGTTGATTGTTCGAATGGCCGAAGAGAACCCCAGTTGGGGCTATGCCCGGATACAGGGCGCTTTGAGACACCTGGATCATCGGGTGGCTCGGAGCACGATCGCCAAAGTGCTGAAGGAACACGGAATCCACCCTTCTCCGGATCGACCCATGAGCTGGCGGACGTTTGTACGATCACACTCCCATCTAATTGCTGCAGCGGACTTCTTCACCACGGAGGTATGGATGGCCCGCGGGTTGGTCACGTACGACACGTTGTTTGTTATCGATGTCGCTACGCGGCGTGTCTACATCGCGGGGACC
>CBDVDJ010000491.1:0-3162 GCA_965372695.1 uncultured bacterium | reverse complement strand
TCGAAGCCAACGCGGCTCCGTCGCAGTTCATCGACAGCGATTTCCTCGACGGGCACACCAACCGCCATGGGATGCTCGTTTACTTCCAGAAGCAGGTAATGAAAAGCACCGACTTCAACGTCCAGTTGTTCAGCTCCGACGCGATCGAGACCGGCGATAAAGACGCCGGGGATTCGGTCAAGAATTCGGAGCGTGTGCGCCTGCAGGTCGACCTCCTCTACCGGTTCTAACCCGGTTCCAGAGGCGCCAACTGGCGGTCCGGTAAACACGGCGAAAGCCGCCTCCATACGGGGGCGGCTTTGTTGCGTTCGGGGCTGCGCGTCAGGAGTGGTGTTAACTTGTGAAAACTACGTAAAAATTCCGGAAAACAATATTGACAAACGAGTTGCACATAGCTTATCGTACATCCGGGTGCCAAAAAGGAGAACATGATCCGGTACTCCGGTGCCGGTGCGTTCCGTTCGTGAAAGCTACCAGGCGTAGCAGCCGGGATCCCTGGCTTTTACGGGCGAAAGGGAATTCACTACGGGGGCTTTGCAAAGGAAGCCAACGATGTTGTCCGGACCAACACCACGCCTGGAGCACTCAAGACTGACCGTCCTGATCGGGCTCGTTCTTTCCTGCGTCCTGATATTTCATCCCGACCCGTCGCTCGCCCAGCGCAAAGCCGTCCTGTGGATCAAGGTGATCGACATGAACACCGGCAAGCCGATCGAGGGCGCCGAGGTGACCTTCAAGGACACCCAGATCAGGATGATGACCGACAAGGACGGCGAGTTCGGCATCGAGCTGTCGGGAACCCATTACGGCGTGACGGTGCACAAGGCGGGGTACTACGAGAGCGTGATCCCCGACATCGTGCTCGAGCCCGGCAAGGCCAAGCGCATCACGTGCGACATGGTGCCGGGCAACCCCAACCAGCAGCTCTTCTTCGGCATCGGCGGCATCAATATCATCGGCACCAAGCAATTACTACCCGATCAGCTGGCCACAACGCACGAGATCACCAGCGCCGACATCGAACACCACCTCTCGACCAATCTGGGCGACGTGCTCACGCTGGTCCCCGGCGTCGAGCGCACCAAGCCGCCGGGATTGTCGACGAAGACCCAGGTCAGCTTCCGGACCGCCGGCACCCTGGGAAACAGCCAGCAGAATACGGCGGCGTTATTCGGCACCAAGGTGATGATCGACGATATCCCCATCTCCAATAACGCCAACCTGCAGGCGGGGACGGGCACCCATTACGGCGTCGGCGGCACGACCACGACGGCAGGGAGCGGGATCGATCTGCGGACGATACCGGCCGACAATATAGAGAGCGTCGAGATCATCACCGGCGTTCCCTCGGCCGAGTACGGCGACCTCACCTCGGGGCTGGTCAAGGTGGTGACCAAGAAGTCGAGGCAGCCGCACCGCCTCAAGCTCAAGGCCAACCCGGATACCAAGGAGGCCAACCTCAGCGGCGGCTGGATGCCGGTCAACACGGGGCTCTCTTACAACGTGAACTACGCGTACAGCGAACGCGACATCCGGCGCAGCGCCGACAACTACTCGCGCTACAGCGGCCAGGTAACGCTCAAGAACGACTTTTCCGGGGGCAAGGCGTCACTCCTCAACAAGTTCTATTATGTCGGTGTGATCGACGAGACCAACCTCGACCCCGAAGACCCGCGGTCGATCGAGCAACACAACCGGGACAAGACGTACATGTACGGGCTGACGTTCAACCTCGACACGTCGGAACGGTCGCGCGCTTTTCTCAGCGGCAGCCTCCGCTACACCAAGCGCGACAGCTACATGCAGAAGGTCACCGGCGCCGATACGCGCATCATGACCGACGCTACCGAGACGGGCACCAACGAAGGCGTCTTCGACGCCGGTTCGTACATCTACAAGGTGTGGACCAGGGGCGAAGAGTGGAACGCCAACGTCCGGGCCAACTACCGGTTCGGGTTCGACCTGCTCGGTACGGGGAACGCCTTATTGGCCGGCGCGGAGTACTCTCTTGACGTCAACGAGGGGGAGGGCAAGATTTTCGACCCGTTCCACCCGCCCAACGGCACGCCGGGACAGCGGCCGCTGCCATTCTCGGCCTCACCCGACCTCGATATTGCCAGCGTGTTCGTCGAGGACGAGATCAGTGGGATTCTCTTCAAGACGCCCTTCGTGGCCAATCTCGGGGTTCGCTACGAAATGTACCGCCCCGTGGGCCTCAACCTCGACGGGATCTGGGGCAAGGGGACGGCGGTCGAGTCGATGAACGGGAGCTTTCTCAACCCGCGTCTTCGCCTGCGCGTGGACTTTACCGAGAACATGCGCGTGCGCCTGGGTTGGGGGAAGAGCTCCAAGATGCCGACGATGACGTCAATTTACCGAGGGCCCGAGTATATCGACATCGTCGAGGAGAACTTCAGCCCGCCGGATTCGGTCCCGCTCGTCAGTACCTATGTATTTGACTTCAACAACCCCGAGATCAAAGGCTACCAGAATGAAAAGGGAGAGGTCTCACTCGACCTCAAATTCGGTTCCGTCGCGACGATATTCACCGGCTTTTATTCGAAATCCAACGGCATCCCGCGCTCGGCCACCACGCCGCTGATTTTGTACCGGTACAGCTGGACGGGGTGGCCCGACCCGGCATCGCGCACGCCCATCGATACGCTGATCCTGGACAACCGCGACCACTATAATAACGTGGGTTGGTACAAGAGCTACGGGATCGAGGGTCAGCTCATCACGCGCCGCATATCGGCGCTCTCGACGTTGTTCCGCGTGTCGGCGTCATACATCCGGTCGCAGCGGGGCTCCGACGGCACCTATATGTCGAGTGCGAGGCCGGTGCCGTCGCTCGGCGACCGTACGGTGTATCCGTTCTACAACTACGAGGAGAGCTGGGGGCAGAAGATGATCGTCGACTGGCGCGCCGACTGGTTTTTCAAGCCGGTCGGCATGTGGACGACCTTTTTCGTCCAGCAGACACTGTTCGACTCGAGCCTCAGCAAGGACGCCCCGCTGCTCCACGCCACCGCCTACCACGACGCGCTCACGGGTGAGACGACGTACATCACGCCGGCGGAATCGGCGGCGCTGGGGCTCGACCGTAGCGTCGACCCGCTCGACCTGGTCGTATTCAGCAAACCCAACGACCGGATCCTGTTC
>CBDVDJ010000490.1:0-3173 GCA_965372695.1 uncultured bacterium | reverse complement strand
GACTTTCCAGTCGATAACGTTGGCGTTTGTGTGAGTCTCCTTCATAATGTCCTCCTCGTCGTTTTTCAACAAAGCCGGGTTTCAGTCCGACTCGATAGGAATATTCATCACGATTGCCTGCAATTTTTTCATTGTTTCTACGTAACGCGTGAAGTAGATCTCGGATATACGGGTTTGCAGGCCGTATCCCATCATCAGATCTTCGTCCATCAGGTTCTTCAACGCCGCACCTTCGATCTTGAGCAGTTTCGAGTCCCGGGTGCACTGAGCCGTCAGTGCGTATGTATCCCTGTAGAAACAAACACAAGAGCCAAACATCGCGCCGTTGGTCAGCTGGTCGATGACGACACTGACACCGCCTTTTCCAGGCAAACGCAAAACGACCTCGCCCTCGAGGATTATGAAGAAATACTCAGCTTTGGCACCCTTCTCGTACACAGTGTCTCCATCGGCACAGTCGATTTTCTCGGAAGCCTCGCTGATTGCATTGACCTGTTCCGGACGCAGAAAATCAAACACCTCTTGAGCTGTAAGACGTTCAGCCATGATTACTCTCCTTCTGGTTAATCCCGGGATCCGTTTCAACTCCCGGCGGTTCCATCTTCATGGCCTTTATGACCACGAATCCACCTTCGCCGAAGCCTTCGAGACAAGATTGTACTTCCTTGATTTCGTCGAGTTCGCCGAAGACCGTCTGGACGATCTCCATGTCGCCAAATCCCGTTTCTTCCAGACGCGCTTTAACGTCGTCGGTCGTGTAGAACGTGGCAACGCGGTAAAACTTGTTTCCGTTCTTCGATCGTTGATACACTCGCCCCAGGGGGCTGTCTTCGTCGACCATGCCTACAACGATGCAGCCACCCTTCTTCAGTATCCTGTGCAGCTCTTCGAGTGACTTCCGGATATCGTCTACGAAACAAATCGTGGTCACCATGAGCGCAAAGTCAAAAGATTCGTTTTGAAACGGCAACGCCTCCGCGACGGCGTCACAAACTTTCAGGCCCTTTTGCGTGGCCAACCTGCGCATTTCCCTCGACGGCTCGATCCCATCCTTGACGCCGAGTGGATGAGCAAACCTCCCGGTTCCGACGCCGATTTCGACGCCCTTTTTCCGCCGTGGAATCACGCTGCGGAGCGCCTCGAGTTCCGACGGATAAACGTAGAGGTGCCTCTCAAACCACTCTTCGTACTCGTTAAAGTAGTCGTCAAATGGCTGGGTTCGGGGCATGCAGATTCCTCCGCAGGTTATCCAGGTCCGGGCGATCGAGATTAAGGGCTTGTCTCACTTGAATCGATCATCCGCCACTCTTTTCTGTTTTCGGGCCGATTCGAGCCAGCCAACCCGCACCTCACCACGCCCGTCGAATTCGTCGACATAGGGCTTGATGTCCAGAAGAGGCGTTCCATCGAGGATATCGACCCCTTCGATGAGCAGCTGGCCGTCTTTTATGGCAACGAGCCGAACGACCGATAGTCCTATTGGATTCGGCCGACTTGGCGCCCGGGTGGCAAACAAACCGCGCGGTTCTGTATCCAGGAATGGCACCACTTTCAGCCGATAGCGCCTCGATTCGTGCATATGGTACAGAAGAATGACGTGAGAGAAGCCGTCGAGGTCGCTCAGGCCTTCGGCATACTCCGGGTACACCTCAACGGTTCCGTTGACGCCCTCCGCGTGCGACGGTTGTATTGGCGTACCCTCAATTTGCCCGAAAGGGCTGTGTATGACACCGATTGGTTGATACTCGATTTTCATTAAGCCTCACCCTCGTGCACTTTGATTTTGCAACCATGCGATTTTGTCGAGCGCCTGTTCGAGGTCTGCCCGGAGATCCTCCACGTCCTCACACCCCACGGAAATGCGCACCAGCTCGTCCAGGATTCCGGCTTTTTCCCGCTCGTCCAGGGGAACGGTCGCGTGGGTCATCGAGGCCGGGTGCTCGATAAGGGATTCGACACCGCCCAGAGAGACCGCCAGCGTAAAAAGCTCCACGTTGTTCATGAGTGTTCGTCCTGCTTCCAGCCCACCGCGCACTCCGAAGCAAATCATCGCGCCAAAGCCATCCATCTGCTTTAGTGCTACGTCGCGGTGTGGATGATCATCCAGCCCCGGGTATTTCACCCAGGTCACCTGTGGGTGCTCTGCGAGAAAGTTGGCGAGCTTCCCGGCGTTCTGGACGCTTCTCTCGACCCTGAGCGCTAAAGTCCTCACACCGCGCAGAACGAGCCACGCCTGATGCGGATCCATCGTCCCGCCATACAGATTCAAGACCGAACGGATTCGTTTGTGTAGCGGTTCATTCCTGGTCACGATCATGCCGCCGACAACATCGCTGTGCCCGTTGATGAACTTCGTCATACTGTGAACCACAATGTCGGCCCCGTGCTCGAACGGGCGTTGCAGGTATGGGCTGGCAAATGTGTTGTCCACCATCAAAAGAGCGTTATGACGGTGCGCGATGTCGGCCGCGCCGCGGATATCGGTGATCGCCATCGTTGGATTCGCCGGCGTTTCGACGTAAACAAGACGCGTCTCGGGTGTCATCGCTTTTTCGATCTCGTCCAGATTGGACGTGTCGACGAAGGTGGATTCCACGCAGAAGCGCGTGAATTCCTTCTCCAGCACCATTCGGGTTGGGCCGTAAACCGAGTCTGTACTCACCACGTGGGCGCCCTTTTCCAGAAGAGCGAGATACACTGTGGTGATGGCGGCCATGCCGCTGGCCGTCGCCATGCCGCCGAATCCACCTTCGAGCGCGGTGATATTGTCTTCCAAGGCCTTGATCGTCGGATTCCCCATGCGAGTATAGACGTACCCGGGTTTTTCACCGGCGAACCGCGCTGCGCCTTCCTCAGCGCTGGGAAACGAAAAGGTCGAGCTCTGAAAAATGGGGACGGAGACTTCACCGTATACCGATTTTCCGGCGTCACCCGCGTGGATTGCTTTTGTCGATTTCTTCATGCCGTATTCCTGAAATGATACACGCACCAATCTCATTGGCGGCGCGCTACCGGGTAAAGATATTCCGCCCTGTCATTTGTGGATCTGCCTTCAGGTTGAACAGGCTCAAGAACGTAGGAGCCATGTCCACCAGGCTCGGTTCGTCTTTCTTGATCTTACGATTACAAAGAAGTATCCCCGGAACCTCATCGGCCGCAATACAATGATCCCC
>CBDVDJ010000489.1:0-3187 GCA_965372695.1 uncultured bacterium | reverse complement strand
CTCGGTCTGATGGAAAAGGCGGAGGATAGCCTGGTTCTGGTCGAAGCCCATCGCCTTGAGGAGAATCGTCACGGGCAGCTTGCGCCGGCGGTCGATGTTGACGTGCATGACGTCATTGATGTCGACGGTGAATTCGACCCAGGAGCCGCGATAAGGGATGATGCGCGCGTTGAACAGACGCTTGCCGTTCGGGTGAATCTCGTCGCCGAAAAACACGCCCGGCGAGCGGTGAAGCTGGCTGACGATGACGCGTTCAGCGCCATTGATGATAAACGTGCCCTTGCGGGTCAGCAGCGGAATCTCGCCGAGAAATACCTCACTCTGGATGATATCCTTGAGCCTGACTTCTCCCGACTCCTCATCCTGTTCGTTGATGACGAGGCGCAAACGCGCTTTCAGAGGCGCGGCATAGGTAAGGTCGCGCTCCTTGCATTCTTCTTCCGAGTACTTGGACTCGCCGATGATAAAGCCGTGATACTCGAGTTTGTAATTTCCCTTGGGAGACTCAATCGGAAACACCGAGTTGAATACAGACTCGAGCCCCCGGTTTTCCCTCTTCTCGATCGGCACGTCCCGCTGGAGGAATTTGTCGTAGCTTTCCAGCTGTACGGCAAGAAGATTGGGAATCTCCATGACTTCGGGAATATTCGCAAAGGTGATGCGCCCGTGTTCGTCCCGTGGATAGTCAACGATCTTGACCTCGGGTTTTTTGGTCATCGGTAACCTCGATGTTTAAGAAAAATCAGCGAGAAACCGCACTATGTGCGCTACTGTCGTTTCTCGGACGCATCCGCGCGCGCCCTTGCCGGGTCCGGTCTGTTCGCGACGTCGGGGACTATCAATGAGCGTGCTGCCATAACTGGCAATTCAGTACGCGCCCCCCAGGACGACTCCGCCGAGACGCCGTCTCCCGGCCCGGAAACCCGGGCGGGGCGACAAACGCCCCAGCCGGAAGCGTTCGAGCCAGGATGAGGTCGCAATTACTTGAGTTCGACTGTAGCGCCGACCTCTTCGAGCTGCTTCTTGATCTGTTCGGCCTCTTCCTTGGTAGTGCCTTCCTTGACAGCTTTCGGCGCGCTTTCGACGAGATCCTTGGCTTCCTTGAGCCCGAGGGCGGTGATCTTCCGGACGACCTTGATCACCTTGATCTTCTCGGAGCCATAGCTCGCGAGGATAACGTCGAACTCGTCCTTTTCCTCGACAGCCTCGGCAGCGGCGCCGGCAACGGCGGCTACCGCGACAGGCGCGGCGGCGGTTACACCAAATTTGTCTTCGAGCGCCTTGACGAGCTCGGACATTTCGATCAGCGTCAGCTTTTCGATGATATCCATCGCCGCCTGGGCATTTGTACTTTCGAGTTTGACTTCGCTGGCTTCAGCCATTTTCTGACTCCTTCTTTTCCTGAGTGATCCGCCTGATCTACGGTTTCGCCGGCACCGGCGAAGTGATTCGCCCGCTCTCCGGCTCCCTCGATGGCGAGGTGACTAGTCTTTTTGATCTTTGATCTGATTTAATACGCCGACGAGACTGCGCAACGGCCCCTGCATGACTGAAACCAGGCCGCTGGCCGGACTCTGCAGGCCCGCCAGGACCATCGAAAGCAGCTCTTCCCTTGAAGGCAGCTTCGAAAGCGTAAGGACCGCGTTTGCGTCGATAACGTTGCCGTCGACAAAACCAGCCTTGAATTTGGGGGCTTCGTATTCCTTGGCGAACTCCGCCAGGATTTTGGCACCCTGATTCTCACTGTCGCGGCTCACGGCGAGCGCCGTCGGGCCTTCGAAGTACTCTTCGAGGGCCGCGGCCCCGGTTTCCCTTACACCGCGTCTGGCAAGCGTGTTCTTGACGACCTTGAACTCGATATTGTTTTCGCGACAAAGCGCGCGCAGCTTCGAAATTTTCTGGACATCGAGACCTGTAAAATCGTTCAGGACAACTGAACGTGCGTCTTTGAAGATATCCGCAACGGATTCTACTGCCGCAATTTTTTCCGGACGGGCCATCTTTCTCGAACCTCCTGTCCCTTGTCGGGCTACTTCAGCGAATTGATGACCGCCTGGCTGTCCAGCCGGACTGACGGGCCCATCGATGGTGAAAGGCTTAAACTTTTAATATAGCGCCCCTTGCTGGACGCCGGTTTGACGCGAAGGATTTCCTGGATCAGCACCTGTACGTTTTCCAGCAGCATGTCTTCCTCGAACGACCGCTTGCCGACGGGAATGTGCAGGTTGGCGCCTTTGTCTACTCGATATTCGATTTTGCCTGCTTTGACATCCTTGACCGCCTTGCCGACGTCAAACGTCACGGTCCCGCTCTTCGGGTTGGGCATCAGACCGCGGGGCCCGAGCAACCGCCCAAGCTTGCCGACCTCACCCATCAGATCGGGCGTCGCTATGATTACATCCACGCCGAACCACCCGCCCTGGAGTTTGGGTACGAATTCGTCGGCTCCGACGAAATCCGCTCCGGCGTCGGTCGCCTCTCTCTCCTTTTCGCCACGGGCGATAACGAGCACCTTGACTTCCTTGCCGGTGCCGTGCGGCAGAACCACCGTCCCACGAACCTGCTGGTCCGCGTGGCGCGGATCTACACCAAGGTTGGCCGACAGCTCGATCGTTTCGTCGAACTTCGCCGTGCAGGCTGCCTTGACCAACGAGACTGCTTCAGGCAGATCGTACTGAGTCAGGTCGCCTATCTTCTCCGAGGCCGTTTTGTATCTTTTTCCTCTGTACATTGTAGTACTCCCGATTACTCGCGAAAGGTTTATCAACCCTCGACTACGATACCCATACTGCGGGCCGTTCCCTCGATCATTCTCATGGCCATTTCGATGTCCGCCGCGTTCAGATCAGTCATCTTGGTTACGGCGATCTCGCGCACCTGCGCGGACGTTACTATGCCGACTTTGTTCCGGTTGGGTTCGCCGGAACCCTTCGCCAACCCCGCGGCCTGCTTGAGGAGCACGGCCGCCGGCGGCGTCTTGGTGATGAACGTAAAGCTCCGGTCGGCGTACACCGTCAACACGACAGGAATGATCGTGCCCGCATTTTTCTGGGTCTTGGAATTGAAGGCCTTGCAAAACTCCATAATGTTGACGCCGTGCTGGCCAAGTGCGGGACCGACCGGCGGCGCCGGCGTGGCGTTGCCACCCGGGATCTGGAGCTTGATCTGAGTCATGATTTTCTTTTTT
>CBDVDJ010000488.1:0-3188 GCA_965372695.1 uncultured bacterium | reverse complement strand
GTACCCGAATGGTTCGCACTTCTCGACGAAATCAAGCAGATCGGGCGTGCACTCTTCCAGGTCGATGAACGTGTCGATGTCGAGCGGCGGGCGCGCGGATTTCCGATCGACGTCTTCTTTGAGGCTGTCCGACAGGGCGCCGGCAAACTCGCCGATGCGCGCCGCGTTCATCGTCAGACCGACAGCCTGCGTATGCCCGCCGTATTTCACGAAGAACTCGTGCAGGCGGTCGACGTGCTTTTTCAGGTTGACACCCTTGATGCTCCGGCCGGAACCCTTGGCAACGTCACCGCTGACGGACAAAAGAATCGCCGGTCTCCCGAATTCTTCCGCAACACGGGCGGCGGCGATGCCGAGCACGCCCTCGTCCCAGTGATCGTTCGCGAGGACAAATCCGCCGAGCTCGCGATAGTCGGACATCCCGCGTATCTGGTCGAACGCGTCGTCACGGACGATGTCAGTGAGCTCTCGCCGCTTTTCGTTATCGTACTCCAGTACCGACGCCAGCTGCTTCGCCTGGTCCTTGTTGTCCGCACACAACAGCTCCAGCGCCGGACCCGGCCTGGAGATACGCCCCGGCGCATTCAGCCGCGGCGCGAACACAAACGAAATGTGGCCGGCGGTTATCCGCTTCGTTCCGATACGGGAATAGCGCTTGATCGCCTCCAGTCCCGGCCGGGGACGGTCATTCATCAACTCGAGGCCGGCTTTGACGAAATACCGGTTCTCGCCGGTGAGCGGCATCATGTCGCCGACGGTGGCCAGCGCGAGGAGGTCGACCAGCGAATCGGGCGTCGCCGGGCCGCGCACGCCGCTCGCGTAGAGCGCCTGGACGAGCTTGAAGGCGACCCCGGCGCCCGCGAGGGCGCGGCTGGGATAAGTCTCGCCGTCGCGCATGGGGTTGAGCATGATGCCGCAGGCGCTGCCGTCGGATGGAAACTCGTGGTGGTCGCAGACGATGACCGGGATACCGGCGGATTCCATCTTTTCGATAAGGGCTCCGTCGGAGGTGCCGCAGTCGACGGCGATGAAAAGATCAACCGGTCTGGCGATCGCTCTCTCGACCATACGATCGGCGAGCCCGTAGCCGTCCTTGCGCCGGTCCGGGAGAAACGGGAAGACTTTGTCGAAAATACCCTCGAGATACTGGCACAGGATCGCCGTGCCCGAGATCCCGTCGACGTCGTAGTCGCCGTGGACGACCACTGAGCGGCCGGGACCGGCCGCCGCTTTGACGGCCTCGACCGCCTCCTTCATCCGCGAGAACAGGAACGGATCGGAGGCGGACTCCGGCGACGGTGCGAGATACCCGCTCAGGTCGTCGATCGTCGTCAGGCCGCGCGACACGAGAAACCTGGCGCCGGGCGGCGGGACCCGGAGTTCCGACACGAGGCGGCGGGCGGCGTCGCGGTCGACGGGCGCGCTTTCTTTCCAGTCGTATTTGTTCAGGGAGCAGCTCCTTGCGGATTAGAAAAGCGGGCGCCGAGTAGTCCGTAAGCCGAGTTCTGTTCCCCCTCGCGGGGGCGATGATCATTTATCTGGGACTCTCCTCTCGGAGAGCCTCGAGCGACCAACCCGACGGTCAAGCGAAGCGGGACGTCTTCTCCCGTCCTATTTGGTCTTTCACCGGATGGGGTTTACCTAGCTTCCACCGTCTCCGGCGGAACTGGTGAGCTCTTACCTCACCTTTTCACCCTTACCGTCCCCCGAGGGGGATGAGGCGGTATGTTTTCTGTGGCACTTTCCTTGGAATCGCTTCCACCGGGCGTTACCCGGCATCCTGTCCCGTGGTGCTCGGACTTTCCTCGGGCCGGAGGCCCGCGATCACCTGGGCTGCTCGGCGCCCGTCTCTATAATATAGGCAGGCTGCGCCGGACGCAACCCCCGCTCACTCCGGGAGTTCTTTGCCGTCGAGGCAGGCGTTGACCAGCGCGTCGGCCAGTTTGTTGTCCGCGCGCGGCACGTGTGTGACCGCCACCGACTTGAACTCGCCCACCAGCTGGCACGCCTTCGCGTACAACGGCTTCAAACCCTCGTGCTTGACCTTGTAGCGACCGAGCAGCTGCCGGACGACGAGTTCGCTGTCCAGCTTGAGTTCGAGTTTCTTGACCCCGAGCTGGCCCGCCAGTTCCAGGGCCAGGATGACGCCCTCGTACTCCGCCTGGTTGTTCGTCGCCCTCCCGATGCGTTTCGCCCGCCGCAGGAGTTCGCCGCCCGTGCCGTCAAAGATGACGGCGGCACACGCCGCCTTACCCGGATTGCCGCGCGACCCGCCGTCGCTGAAGGTAACCGCCCGGGCGATCGTTCCCGCGGGCGCCGTGTTCTCGGCCGGCGGGTGGACCGGGTCGTTGACGAGATGCGCCGCCAGTTCGCCCAGCAGGCGCCGGGCCTGTCCGGCGTCGATACCGGCGCTCTCTAACGCCGACCGCAACGGACTTCCCTCGGCGACCGCTTCGAGGGCGGTCACGAGGCGTTTCAACAGCAGACGGTCAGTCGACATAATAGATGAGTATCCGGCCGCAGCCCTGACAGGTGATGAGTTTGTCGTTTTCCCTGACCTCGACCACCAACTGGGGTGGCAGCATCGTGCCGCACCCGCCGCAGTTGCCATTTTCCACCCGGGTGGCGGCCAGACTTCCGAGGCTGGCCAGAATGCGTTTGTATTTCTTTTTCAGCGACGTTTCTATTTCCGCCAGATACTTCGGCGTTTCCGCCGTAAACCCGGCGACCTCGCCTTCGAGCAAGGCGACGCGCCGGGTGAGTTCGTCGATGACTATCTGCTTTGCCTTTTTGTCGGCGACCAGCCGATCGAGCTCCGCCTCGTGGTCGGCGCGGTGGTCGTCGAGGGCATCCATCAGCTCGAGCAGACGTTCCTCCTCGGTGTCGATATTGCCCTTGAGCGTTTCTATCTCCTTCAAGAAAGCCTGGTACTCCTTGTTGGACTGGGCGCTCATCAACTGGTTCTTGATCTTCGTGATCCTGGCCTCGTTGTCCTGCAGGACCGCTTCCAGCTGCCGCCGTTCCTTCGTCTTGGCCTCGAAATCGTCGATCGACTTCTTTTCGGCCGCTACCACCGTGGTCAGTTCACGCTCGGCGCGCGAGAGCTTGTCGGGAATCCTCGCCAGTTCCCCCCGGTGTATCGTGCTCGCGGCGTCGTTTCTTGCCACCAGTACCAGGACGTTCAAATC
>CBDVDJ010000487.1:0-3189 GCA_965372695.1 uncultured bacterium | reverse complement strand
TCTTGCTCGTGGGAGGGACGTCGCTCTGGTACTCGCCGAAGATCGTGTGGTACTTCATCAGTTCCCATTCACGGTCGTTCAACGGTCCCGTCGAGTTGAGAATCGTCGAGGGAATGTAGGTCTTGCCGATGTCGTGAAAAAGCGCGGCCACGCCGATCCGGGCGATTTCGCTTTTTTCGAGGCGGAGACGGTCACCGATGAGCATCGACAAAATGCAGACGTTCACGGAGTGAACGAACGTGTACATGTCAAAATTCTTGATACTCGTCAACCCGAGAAGCATCGACTCATCCATCTGGATAATGTCGACCATCTGCTGGGTGAGCCGTTTGGCCTTGCGCACCTGCAGTATGTGCTTCTCCTCCACGGTCCTGAGGATATCCCCCATGAGAGCGACGGTACGAAAATAGACGCGATTGCTCTCTTCGCGAATGTCGCGGGTATTGCGGGTCACTTCCTTGAGAACTTCTTCTGTCTCTGTCAGTCGCGTGACGGCTACATTTTCTATCGAGGCGGCGTCCATCTCCCGCTGGAGATCGTCGAAAGCGCTCTCGACAGGATCGACCGAAAAAAACACGTCGAGGAAGACCCCGAGAGCTTCGGCATCGATCCCCGTCTTGAACTCGATAGATCCGACTTCCCGCTTTTTTAACTCCTCCACCATATATTCGAATGGACCGTAGTGCTGGGCATCGACGGCGATTCGCTGGTCATTGATCAGCAACAGGTCGCTCGACAACCGGATCGCCGAGCGGCCTTCCGCGGCGATCAGCCCCTGAACCGCTTCTTCCAGGTCTCTGAGCGAACGTTGCACGGCACGGTTGTTCATTTCGTACATCCGGACCGTTTTGCTCGCCGCAAACAGGCGGCTCATGATCGCTAGCCCGAAGAGGCGCAGCCGTTCTCTTTCGTCGGCGGTGCGTTCGTCGGCGTCCGGACGGGGCCCGCTTTTCGGCTCCGTTACCTTTACGGCCGCGGGAGTTTTTGTGGTGGTTTCGTCCATCATACTTCTTTCCCCTCGACCGCTCCCTGCGGCCGCTTCGCCCGCTCCTCCCTCATCGTGTGCTGCAGCTGGTCGTACGTCCGCTGCGCCCGGGACTTGACGAGATCGTTGGAGTCCTCCATCAGCTTTTTCAACAGCGAAAGCGACGCGGGGCTCTTGATGCTCACGAGCGCCTTGATGGCGAGAAACTTGTTCTCACGGCTCGTTCCGAAGTGTTTGATGCTTTTGCGGTTCACGAATTTCTTGAGTTCCTCGACCGTGCCGGAGTTTCCGACCCGCCCCAGGACCTTGAAGATCATTTCCTGCTCGTCGGGAATGCGGTCCGACAGTTCCTTGCCGAACGCCAGCTCAGCAAATTTTTCACGCACGCGCGGATCGTCCTTCGACGCCGCCGCGTCCATGGCCTGCAGACGAATCTGCTTGTTCTCGTCGTTCACGGCCCCCAGCAGGAGTTCGACGGCTCCCGGATCTTCGAGACGGGCAACGAGCCTGACGATCTCCTCCTTGACGTTGACGTCGGGGTAGTGGACCAGTTCCTTGATCTTCGGCGTCATTTTCTTCATGCCGATCCGGTTGGCGATATAGACGGCGTCATACGCCACTTCGGGGTTGTCGATATCGAGCTTCTCGATCACCGCGTCGATATCACCGCCGGAAATCGTAATGAGCACGTCGCATATCTCCTGGTGGAGCTTCTCGCCCTCTACGTTGTGCAGTACCTTCATCAGGGGGTCGACGACGGGCTTTCCCACCGCGGAAAAATATCCGAGAATCTCCTCGGAGTCCTTGTTCCAGAACTTGAGACGCTCACCCATCGACTGTATCACCGAGTCGTCACCAACCCGGGTAAGGATAGTGTCGCAGAAAGAGTCGACGCCCTCCGGGAGCGATTGCTGTTTGAAATCGCCCACCAGCTTGAGCAGGCGGCGCAACGTACGTGGATCGAGGTCCTCCACGGCGAAGTCGACGACCCGGTCGACGACACCCGACACATCCCGCACGGCCGAAGGGTTATCCTGGAGCAGAGTAAAAACGAGAACGGACTCCGCAAAATCGACCAGGCTGTCTTTCTGGTCTTCTTTTCTCAGTTGTTTCTGGTAATTCGATATCTCTTCGTTGCTCACTGTGAAGAACGATCCGACCATACTCTGAAAATACGCCTCCTGCTCGCCCAGGTCCGTCGATGGGCACGTTTTGAGGATCAACTTCTTGAGATAACCGTCGATCGACTCGAGCGGGTCGCTTCGCTGCACGATGACACGGCCCTTGTCCTCGAGACTCGGGCGCATTTCCGGATGGTCTATGAGACCCGTGTCGTGGGCCTCCTCCTCGCCGGGCCGCGTTTCGGCGTACTCGACGGACAGGTAGTCGTCGAGCACCCGGTAGCTGATGTATTCGAAGTCGGCGTTCCAGAACTTGGTAACGACGTCTTCGTCCGATGTCAGATTGTGAAATTCCTCGGTGAGGATCTGGACGAGGGCATCGGTCTCACTTCCGATGGCGCGTTCGCCGATGGTGATTTCCCCGACGCCGTCCCGGCGCAGGATGAACGCGAGGCTCTCCTCGCGCTTCTGGTTTTCGTATACGATTTTGCCGTTCCACGTGATCGTGTTCTGTTCCACGCCGAGCACGAGCACATCCTCGTTCCGGAAGTACGTCTTGAGTGCGGTGTCGAATTCGCGCGCGAACTCCGCCAGCCGCGGGTTGTTATCGGCGTACAGCTTGCGGCCGTGGATGAGCTTGGTCATCGCCTTCATGGTCTGTTCGGCCATGGGCAGACTCTTCAGCTCGTCATCCGCGACGGCGGCAGCGGCGCCGGGTGCCTGGTTTGTATTTTCTTTATCCATTGTTCTGATTTCCGGATCCTTGCGCCGTCATACGTGCAACAGATATGCCAGTATCCCACTTAAAAGATTGAGTTTGTGCCCGATCGGGCGCTGTTGCATACTTCCCTGCAACGACTTTGCCCGGGCCACGACGGGGAGCCGTATATAAAAATGCAACTCCTTAAATATATAGCAGTTATACTGGCGGGCCTCGCCACCTCCGCGTCCGGATATCCTTCGGCCGCCTCTGCCGGCGTCCGGGGGGGCGCCGTTGCCGCGCGGGATCTGACGCAGATCGAGGCCACCAGGGTGATGGAATTCGTCTATCAGGGCAAAACGCGACTCGCGATCGACTACCTG
>CBDVDJ010000486.1:0-3190 GCA_965372695.1 uncultured bacterium | reverse complement strand
CCACGCTGTGGGAGGAGCTCAACCGTTGGGCCGGGCAGGAATTCCGCAGCGTCAACGGCCAGATCGAATTCATATTGCAGCAGGCGGTGAACAAGAAACGCGGAGAGAAATCAACGAAGGACGAACCCCGCGACGAAAAGCCATGACCTGTATAAGCTGACTATTATACGCACCATCGTAAAATGGTCAGGACCATTTTACGACCTGGCTGATGTTGGTCGAATCGCCTGTGCACGGCGTCGATAGTGAAGTAACCGCAGTCGGCCTGCCGGAAACACGCTAGGTCGTGGTTTGCGGGGCTTCGGCATCGCCCGGGCCCGACGGTGAATCCAGCCCGGCGGGCGGCGCGGAGGCGGCGACCGAACGGGCGTCGTCCCACGGCGGAAAGACTTTGAACAGGACGTAGAGGATCACAAAAGGCATGATCAACAACACGAGAGATACCAGCAACCCTTCGATACCGAAGAAGCCCATCTTGTAGACGGTAAGCCCCCGGAAGCTCTTGGAGAACAGTTGTCCCCCGACCACCACGTTCCAGCGCGTGGTGAAGATGCCCATCTGGACCAGCAGCGCCGACACGAAATAGACCAGCTTCCTGACTTCCGCCGGGGATTTGAATAACTTGACCGCGGAGATCGAAAACAGCGGCACAATCATCCCCAGAAACAGCTGTATCACGACCAGGCTCACAAACAACTTGCTCGCCACCAGCTCCGATATGATTTTTATCGATTCCTCGGATTCATAGACGCGGTGGATGAAGTCGAGCGCCTCCAGCGAGAAGTCGACGAGCATGATATAGAACAGGAAGCTCGCGAGTGTGTTGAGGCAGTTCATGTCGATCGACTTGCCGCGCAGCGGTGTCACTATCATATAGATGAGCAGCACCATGGCGACTCCTGACACAATCGCCGAAAACAGGAACACGATCGGCATCAGCACGCTCGACCACCACGGGTTCGCCTTGACCGAGCCGAATATGAACCCCACATACCCGTGCAGCAGAAACGCCGACGGGATACCGATGATGGTAATGAGTTTGAGCGCTTTCTGGTCGAACTTCAGCGCGCGCTCGGAGATATCGTTCGAGAAAAGCGAGATGAGCTTGCGCAGCCACTTCATCGGCCCGCGGTCCCGGCGGGCCCACAAGATCATGTCCTTGCGGTAGTCGAACCAGATCTCCAGCAACAGGACCGCCATGAGGTACCACGCGTAGACGAATCCGAACATGGCCATGGCGGAGCTCGTGTTCGGGGTGAGGAAGATTTCGAGCGACCGCTCGGGATGCCCCAGGTGCGCGAGCAGCGGCAGAGGGGCGATCAGCAGAAACGCCAGCGCCGTCAATAATGACATCCGGTAGGTCGGCTGCAGCGCTTTGACGTTGAATACCTTTACCAGGGACGCGAGGATGAACGCTCCCGCGACCAGGCCCGTCAGGTACGGATAAATCACGACGAGGAGGCCCCAGTGGAGCTCGATCTCGTTCGGGTAGATGTACCCCGTTACCTTGTCCAGCAGTGGCTCCAGATGATGGATGATCTCTTCCAAGCTAATTCACCTCCATGTCGAGGTGCGCGTAGAAGACTTTCGGTTCGGTATTGTGGGCGGGCTTGAGCACGCCGATCTTGTTCATGCGCTTGAACCTCGCCAGCGGGCTGGCCTTTTTTTCCATATCCCCGAACACCCGTGCCTGCGTGGGGCACACCTCGACGCAGGCGGGCTTGAGGCCCTTTACCAGGCGGTGATAACAGAAGGTGCACTTCTCGGCCGTGCGCGTCACCGGGTCCAGGTAGCGGGCGCCATACGGGCACGCCTGGATGCAGTACCGGCAGCCGATACAGTAGTCCTTGTCGACCAGGATGACGCCGTCGGGCGACTTGAACGTGGCGCCCACCGGGCACACCTGCACGCAGGGCGGGTTGTCGCACTGGTTGCAAAGCTTCGGAACAAAGAAGGACCTCACGATATCCTTTTCGCCCGCTTCCGACTTGAAGCTGTCGATGGCGCCGTTCGGGCTGTCCACTATCGTCTCGCCGTCACCCATGACGCGGTAGCGCTCCACCCACGTGCGGAAAAAGTATGGCTCGCGCGGAACGTCGTTTTCCGTCTTGCACGCATCGACACACCGCCCGCAGCCAATGCACTTGCTGATGTCGATTCCCATACCGTAGTAGTGCTCGATCGGTTTGTATTCCCCGATGATCAATTCGAGGATCTTCTCTTCCCTGCTCTTCGCGAACAGATAGCCCGGCACCAGAAGCGATGCGAAGGCCAGCGTCAAGCTTTGCAGAAAGCGGCGCCTGTCCGGTTTTTTGTTCTGCTCCTGCTTGCTGTTTTTCTTTTCCGCGCCTACAGACACTAGTGAACCTCCGGCAGGTGTGGATAGTGACATTGCCAACAGACGTAACCCTCGCCGTGACTCGTCATGTCGATCTTCTTTATGTCCGAGTCTCCCGGCCCGTCAGGATCGTGGCAGCCGCCGCAGAAATCCCGATCCGCCGGACGAGACGGCAAAAATCGCCTCGGGTTGACCTTGTGCTCCTCCGGCGCCTCGTGGCAGCGGATGCACGGCACATAGACGTGGGCCGACACCGCCTTCGTGCGGGCGATCGTCGCGTGGCACGCCTGACATTCCGACGGCGTCGAGGGCGGAACCGGATCGTGGGCTTCGTGGCACGAGATGCACGGCTTGAGCGGGTTGTGAGACGCCGAGATAATTTGCGGAAACCCCGTCGGCCGCGACGGCAGGTACTCGTGACACAGCGGGCAGCCCCCCCGTTCACGCGGCGCGAGCAGTTCGTAGTCCCCCTCTTCGGCGACGTGCATAGCCGCCGGGCCGTGGCAGACCTCGCACGAGAGGTTCTTGTGGTAACCCCCCGCCTTCGTATCCACCACGTCGTCGTGACATTCCACACACGCCTGTTTCCCCGCGTATTTGATCTCCAGCGCTGCCGCTTCCCCCAACGCCGAGCCCCGATAGTGGCCGTACTCTCCAAAATCCGACGGCACCACCATCGTCCGGAACACAATCAGCCCCCCCACCACCACAACCGCCAGGATCGGCAAGCGCTTCAACTGCTCCGGGATACGGGCCCAGAACGACCGGGGAAGGTCAAGGAAGTCGTTCGTTTTCAATGCAAAAGCCCCCACTGTCAGTCAAATCCACCAGAAATCAAAAACCTACTAAAAT
>CBDVDJ010000485.1:0-3193 GCA_965372695.1 uncultured bacterium | reverse complement strand
CCGTAAACGCCACCGACTCGTTGAACGGGTTGGGATACGCCGCGAAGGCGCCGGTAAAGACGGGCGGGCTGGCGTCATCGATACCGCTCGCCCCTTTGTCGTGGCGCGCCAGCGTGGCGAGCGCCGCAACGCCGACCCGGACGTTGCCCACCGTAAACGTTTCCCCGACCCATCCGATTGTGTCGGCGGTCGTGTGGTAATACGGATTGAAGTCCGGGTCGCCCCAGTCCCACGCCTCTTCGTGGTTGACCGCCGCGTAACCCTGGTCCCAGAAAGAGGCGTGGTCACCCCACCACGCGCCGTCGTAGACGTGCAGTTCGTAGGGCGCGTCCGTGTAGATGTCGGCGGCGTTGACGATGGCCGCGGCGAGCCACTGCGACGCCACGTTGGTTTCGATCTCGAGGTCCATCTCCACACCCGGCTCCCAGTAACCCATCATGTCAAAGTTGAGCACGCCGACGATGCCGATGTCGTTGGCTGCCGCGTAGGCGGCGTAGGACTGGCTGCCCCTCAGGCCCTGCTCCTCGCCGCCGAAGCAGATGTAACGGATCGAGTATTCGAAGTCGTACTGCGAGAGTATCTCGGCGGCGAGCAGCACCGTCGCCGTTCCCGTGCCGTTGTCGTCGGCGCCCGGGGCCGAGTTGTACGGGTCACCGCTGACCGAGTCGAAGTGACCGCAGATAATAAAAAACGAATCGGGGTAGGTCGTGCCCACCTGTGTGGCCACGACGTTATACATCCAGGCGCTGTTGTACTGGAACTCCCTCAGCCTGGTTACCAGCCCCAGATCGACGAACGCTGTGTCGATGGCCTGGGCGACTCTGCGGTGGTTGGGTGCGTAGCTGTAGCGCGTTCCGAAGTCGACGAGCCACTGGATCTTTGTCTTCACCCGGTTCCAGTTGACCTCGGCGACCATGGCGGCGATGTCGGGATCGGGCGCGCGGACCGGAGTCCACTCCCGCCCGGCCGAGCGCGGCGCGGCGGGTGAACCCGAGATGGGGAACACGGCGCAGCCCTTTTGCGCGAGTCCCGTTATGGTATCCCGGTCGCCCGAGACGAGAAACACGCCGTCGCGAACGGCGTGTACGGTGACGCCGGCCGTGCCGGGCAAGTCGCCGCGGGTGCGGACCAGGTACAGTTCGGCGGGAAGCTGCGACACCTCGACGCCAAACGAACGAAGCGCCGGGTGGTCGGCGGCGATGGCGGCGGGCTTCGGGCCGGTGTCGCCGGAGACAGACGACGCCAAGAGAACGAGGACAATCAACAGGATGATGCGCGGGATGGACATTCCAGCTCCTCGGGTATGGTCGGCACGGGTGTCGTGGGGTGCTTTCTCTATATATAATGATAACGGTCCCGCGCATCCAAGTGGCGAAAAAGATAATTCAGGCCGATATTCCGGCCCGGACATCCCGCAAAAGTGCGACCATTTTGGTCGTTTACTCCTGTTCATCCATGTCTTATAATTAGGTTCTCCTAAAACCCGGTCCCGAAAGGTTTTCGATCATGATAGGTAAGACGTTTGCTCACTATGAGATAACTGCGCATATAGGCGCGGGTGGAATGGGCGAAGTGTACAAGGCGCGTGACACCCGGCTCGATCGCGACGTGGCCCTGAAGTTTTTGCCCGAGACCTTCGCCGCCGACGGCGAACGGCTGCAGCGTTTCGAGCGCGAGGCCAGGCTCCTCGCCGCACTGAACCACCCCAACATCGCGGCCATCTACGGCACCGAAAACGAAGGCGGCGCGCGGTTTCTCGTCCTCGAGTTTGTCCCCGGCGCCGACCTGTCCGAGCGGATCGGACACGGGCCACTGCCCGTCGAAGATGCGCTGGCGATGTCGCTCCAGGTGGCGGAAGCGCTCGAGGCGGCGCACGACCAGGGCGTTGTCCACCGGGACCTCAAACCCGCCAACATCGTGGTCAACCCCGACGGCGCCGTCAAGGTACTCGACTTCGGACTCGCCAAGGCGCTCGAGGCCGACCGTGACAACAGCGGGCTTTCGCAATCGCCGACGATGCTGGCGAGCAGCCCCACGATGCAGGGCGTGATCCTCGGTACCGCCGGGTACATGAGCCCGGAGCAGGCGCGCGGCAAGGTCGTCGACCGGCGAGCCGACATCTGGGCGTTCGGGTGCGTGCTGCTCGAGATGCTCACCGGGCGGCAGACGTTTGCGGGCGAGACGGTCAGCGACGCGCTGGCGTCGGTGCTCAAGACGGATCCCGATTGGGACGGACTTCCGGCGGACACGCCGCCGGCGATCGAACGGCTGCTCGAGCGGTGTCTCGACAAGGACCCGCGGCAGCGGCTACGCGACATCGGCGAGGCGCGTATCATCCTCGAGCGCGCAATACGCGGCGAGCTCGATGAGCCCGCCGCGGTGGCGCCCGCCGATGCCGGCGCACCGGGTACTTCCGGACGCGGGCGTCTCGCTTGGCTGGCGGCGAGTGTCGTGGTGGCCGCCGTTGTTGGTACCACAGCGTGGACGCTCAAGCCTGACCCGCAGGAGCCGCCGCTCCGCAAGTTCAGCCTGGCCGTGGAGCGTGTCGAAGAAAGCGGTCCCGACGGTCCGGTCGTATCCCCCGATGGTCGCGTGGTCGCATACACAGTCGGCGGGAAGCTGTTCGTCCAGGAGCTCGACGAACTCAAACCACGGGAACTCGGGGTCAATGGTGAAGCGGACATGCTGTTCTGGTCACCCGACGGCGAGCACATCGGATACCTCTCCAAAGGCAAGCTGTGGAAAGTGCCCGTCAGTGGGGGGAGCAGCGTGACGATCTGCGAGCCCAGGGAGAACTTCGTCGGCGGTCGCGGCGCCGTCTGGGGAACCGACGGTCGGATCATCTTTACCCAGGCCAACGACAAAGGTATGCAGGTGGTTTCCGATCAGGGTGGAGACCCGCGAGAGTATTTCGCGCTCGACGTGGAGAAGGCCGGCGATTATCACGAGCCCTCTCTGCTGCCCGGCGACAAGGGAATCATCTATATCGTTCATCGCAAGGACGGCTCTCCCGACACGATCGAACTGCTCGCTGGGGGTGAAACGAAAACTCTCGTCCAGGTCGACGGTCAGAGACTGTGGTATCCCGCATATTCGAAGAGCGGGCATATCGTTTACCGCCGCTCCGGATCGAACAAAGGCGTCTGGGCGGTTCCGTTCTCCATGTCTAAGCTCGACGTAATCGGTGAGCCGT
>CBDVDJ010000484.1:0-3204 GCA_965372695.1 uncultured bacterium | reverse complement strand
CCGAGCAGGAGTACTTTTCCGATGGCCTGTCGGAAGAACTCCTGAACCTGCTGGCGCGTATCCCGGAATTACGCGTGGCGGCGCGCACGTCTTCGTTCTCGTTCAAGGGCGCCAGTATCGACATCCGTACCATCGGCCGGCGTATCGGTGTCGACGCGGTGATGGAGGGGAGCGTACGCAAGGCGGAGGGCCGGCTGCGCATCAACGCGCAGATCGTCAGCGTTGCCGACGGTTATCACATCTGGTCGGGGCAGTTTGACCGCGAGGTCAAGGACGTGTTCTCGATCCAGGAAGAAATTGCGCAGAACATCGTCGAAGTGATGGAAGTCGAATTGAGCGAGAACGAGAAACGCGCGCTCGAAAAATCGCCGACGGATGACATCGAAGCATACGACTTCTATCTGCGCGGACGGAATTTCTTTTATCAGTCCAAAAGGATCAGCATCTACCACGCGATCGAGATGTTCACACACGCCACCGACCGCGATCCCGGCTACGCGCTCGCGTATGCGGGGCTGGCCGATTGTTACTCTTACTTCTACATGTATTTCGAGCGTACCGAGGATAACCTCCACAAAGCCCTCGAGTCGTCACAGAAGGCCCTCGACCTCGGCCCCGACCTGGCCGAAGCACACGCCGCCTACGGTTTTGCCGTTTCCCTCAGCAAGCGATACGACGAGGCCGAGGAAGAGTTCGAAAAGGCGATCCGGCTCAACCCGCGCCTGTTCGAGACGTATTACTACTACGCGCGGACGCTGTTTGCGCGCGGCGATACCGCGCGGGCCGCCGAATTCTACGAAAAGGCGTGCCTCGTCGACCCCGACAACCACCAGGCTCCCAACCTGCTCGCCTTCGCCTACCGCATGCTGGGCGAGGAGCAAAAGTCTCAGCTGTGGTCCGGCATCGCTCTGAAGAACCTCTCCAGACACCTCGAACTCCACCCCGACGATTCGCGTGCCGTGTACCTCAAGTCGGCCACGCTGATCGAACTGGGCGAGCACGAAGAGGGGCTGCAGTGGGCGGACAAGGCGTTCGAGACCGACCCGCGCGATCCGTACATCGTCTACGGCGTGGCGTGTTCTTATTCGCGCGTCGGCCGGATCGAGGAGGCGATCGACTATTTCGAGAAGTCGGTCGTGTGCGGGTTTGCCCACAAGGACTGGATAGAGCACGACGCCGACCTCGACCCGCTCCGCGAGCATCCCCGCTTCAAGGCCATCGTCGACGGCATGGACTGAAAGAGGGTCCTGCCGGAAATCCGTCACCGTTTCAGGTCGAGGGTCCAGTTCTGGACGAGCGTGATCGGCGGCGTCGCCGACTTGCTGAACGAGTTGACGACGAAGCCCTTGCCGTCGGGGGTGATGTCGAAGCCGACGCGCCCGAAGTTCCACGGGTCGGCCGAGCACAAAATCTCGACGCGTCCGACGTGGAAGCTGTTCCCCGACCCGTCCACTTCGGCCGACCAGATTCTGCCGTCCGTGGTGAGAAAGAGGATCTCTTTCCCGTCCGAGCGCCACTTGGCCAGCGTTCCCTCTACGAGGTTGACGTCGGTCGATATCTGCCACTTGACGGATCCGCGCCCGCCGTCCGCCGATCCGCCCGGCGGGGCGAACGGGGCGACGAATACCTGAACCTGACCCTGTTCGCGGGTGGTATAAACCATCCATCGACCGTCGGGCGAGAGCATGCCCCCGTCCTCGTCGGCGTCCGTGGTTAGAAACGGGAACGGCTTGCGATCGCCGAACGTGGGTACGATCCAGATGTCTCCGCCACCGCTGACGAAACTCCCCTCGGTATAAACAATGTATCTCCCGTCGTGCGACCATCCGGTCAGCCACATCTCCTCGTCGGATTCGACGATAACTTCCTCGCCGCCGCCGTCGGTCATGGCGACCGACACTCTGTTGGTACGTGTCGGGGAACCGGGGTAAATGGTGGAGTACGCGATGCGTTTGCCGTCGGGCGACCAGACCGGCGAGATGTCGGCACCGTCGCTGAACGAGAGACGTGTTCGGCGTCCGTGTTCGATCTCGTAGAGCCAGATGCTGAGTGTGTTGGAGAGGGTGGCGGCGCCGCCGGCGGTGCAGGCGAGCCGTTTGCCGTCGGGGGAAATCGAGAGATGGTAGTAAACGTCGGTTTCATCGATGACGGCGGTTTCCTTGCCGTCACGGTCGATGACCACGAGCCGGGTCTTCAGCCCGCCGTCACCGGCGCCGTGATATGCGAGCATGCCCGATTGCGAAACGGTAAAGGAGGCATACCACGTGGTCGGGTCGTACTGGACCTTGTCGATCATGGCCAGCGGTCCGCCAGTGAACGCGCCCTCTACGGGGTCGAACTCAGCCGCCATCAACGTGTTTTCACGGAGGTACAACAGGTACCCCGACGCGTAGAGTGCCGATGCCCCGGAGGCGATCAGCCGTTTGTTGACGCTACCGTCGATGGATGCGAAGTACAGTCCGTAGTGTTCGCTCAACCCCACGTCGTGGTGGGCGGCCACGTAGACGAAGTGCTCACCGTCGGGCATCGCCACCGGCCAGCGGTGGGTGCTGTGCATTGTCGTGTCGAGCGTCGTGACGGCGACGGGTGTGCCACCCGAGGCGGGAACGCGGTGAACACCGACCCGGAAATCCGGCGTAAACACGATCTCTCCTTTGCGCGACCACGATCCGCCGCGGCCGTTGACGGCGGGGCACACCGTGATCGGCAGCCCTCCCGAGAGTTCCACGCGCATGAGGCGCGTGTCGGTGAAGTAACCCAGCGAGCGTCCGTCGGGCGACCAGAAGGGAAACGTGGCGCCATCGGTGCCGGGTAGTGCGACCGCTTCCAGGGCGTCGAGTTCGCGGACGAACAGCATCCGGGTCAGCGACGCGTTGTTGGCGACAAACGCGACCCTGCGTCCGTCGGGTGAAATCACGACGGGGCCGGCGTAGTCACCCAGGGACACGAAGCGTGTTTCGGCCGGCTGCGTTATCGAAGTGCGGATGACTCGCGTCTCGTCCGCCGGTCCCCTGAGCCACGCCGTTGCGAAACCCGCCGCCGCGATGATCGCGACCAGCGCCACGGCGACCCAGGCCCGCGAAACCCCGCCTCGCGGGGCGGGTGCCGTGTCATTGACCGGGACCGCCACAGGCCCCGTCCAAGACTCCGACGCGCCGCTGAGAATCCCGTCGACCTCGACCCGGATCTCGCCGACGTCCTGCA
>CBDVDJ010000483.1:0-3218 GCA_965372695.1 uncultured bacterium | reverse complement strand
TAGATTCTGATCCGGCGCACGAAGCGCTCCTCGAGATACTCAAGGAGCGCTCCAAAGAAGACTAGATCCGGCGGCAAGCCGCAAAGTCAAACGGGCAGGGGGTCTCAGGAATACAACTGGGATCCCTTTTCCTTGAACTCCTTCGCCTTCTGATCCATCCCCGCCCTCAGGGCCTCTTCATCGCGCAGCCCCTGTTCTTCGGCGAATACCCGCACGTCCTCGGTGATCTTCATCGAGCAGAAGTGCGGCCCGCACATCGAACAGAAGTGAGATGTCTTGGCGTTCTCCTTCGGCAACGTTTCGTCGTGGAAATCACGAGCCGTCTCCGGGTCGAGCGCCAGGTTGAAATGGTCCTCCCAGCGGAATTCGAACCGCGCCTTGCTCAGCGCGTTGTCCCACTCCTGAGCGGCGGGAAAGCCCTTGGCCAGGTCGGCCGCGTGCGCGGCTATCTTGTACGCGATCACGCCGTCCTTCACGTCCTTCTTGTTCGGCAGGCCCAGGTGTTCCTTGGGTGTGACGTAGCACAACATCGCGCATCCGTACCAGCCGATCATGGCGGCGCCGATGGCACTGGTGATGTGGTCGTATCCCGGCGCGATGTCCGTCGTCAAAGGTCCCAGCGTATAAAACGGCGCCTCGTTGCAGTGCTCCAGTTCGAGGTCCATGTTCTCCTTGATCATGTGCATGGGAACGTGCCCCGGACCTTCGATCATGACCTGGCAGTCCGACTTCCAGGCCCGCCCGGTCAGCTCGCCCAGCGTTTCCAGTTCGGCGAGTTGCGCGCGGTCGTTGGCGTCGGCGATCGAACCGGGCCGGAGCCCGTCGCCGAGCGAGAAGGCGACGTCGTAGGTCTTCATGATTTCGCAGATCTCGTCGAATTGCGTGTAGAGGAAACTCTCCCGGTGGTGGGCGAGGCACCACTTGGCCATGATCGAGCCGCCGCGGCTGACGATGCCGGTCGCCCTCGTGGCCGTCCACGGGATGTAGCGCAAAAGCACTCCCGAGTGAATGGTGAAATAATCGACGCCCTGTTCGGCCTGTTCGATTAAAGTGTCGCGGAACACTTCCCACGTGAGGTCCTCCGGTCTGCCGTCGACCTTCTGCAGCGCCTGGTAGATCGGCACTGTGCCGATCGGTACCGGCGAGTTGCGGATGATCCACTCGCGCGTGTCGTGGATGTTCTTGCCGGTCGAGAGATCCATGACCGTGTCCGATCCCCACAGGATCGCCCACCGCATCTTCTCTACTTCTTCCTCGATCGTCGAGGTCACGGCCGAGTTGCCGATGTTGGCGTTGATCTTGACCCGGAAGTTGCGTCCGATGATCATCGGCTCGGTTTCGGGGTGGTTAATGTTCGCGGGGATGATCGCCCGTCCCGCGGCGACCTCGTCACGGACGAATTCCGGCGTAATCCGGCGGGGAATGCCGGCGCCGCAGGAATCTCCGGGATGCTGGTGGTTGCTGACGTTGCTCGGGCCGGTCTGCGCCGACCCCAGGGCGCCCGCCGAGCCGTTCGCCTTTCCGTATTCGGCTTCGAAAGCCTCGTCGCGTCCGAGGTTTTCGCGGATGGCCACATATTCCATCTCGGGCGTTACGATGCCGCGCTTCGCGTAGTGCATCTGGGTGACGTTGCCACCTTTTGCCGCCCTGTGCCTCGGCCGCCTGAGCCCGGGGAACGGATTCGGCCGGTGCTCGTCGCCCAGCGGCGTCCCCGGCGCGAAGCTCGTTCTGGCGTCGTACTCTTCCGTGTCCCCCCGCTTTTCGATCCAGCGCTCACGCAGCGCGGGCAGCCCCTCGTGGACATCCAGTTCGACTTCGGCGTCGGTCCACGGTCCGCTCGGGTCGTATGTCCACAGCGAGCCGTTGTCTTCGCGGCTGCCGTCCATATTCGTGGTCGGCCCGATGGTCACTTCGCGAAAAGGTACCCGCACCCCTTCCTGTTCTCCCGTTTTGTAAACTTTTTTAGAATTGGGGAAGTGGTCTCCGTACCCGGTCCTGTCGAGTTCTTCCGTCGCCATTACTCTTTACTCCTTTGAAATCAGTATCAGACCGGAAAATACGAAAAAGATTTGATGGTAATCAGCAGAAACGGGAAGCGCTCCGTCCGAAACGGCGCCTCCGTGTGCATCATAACGCGTCGCAAACACATTGGCAACCGTTTCGGACCATAATCGTGCGAAATAAGAAAGAGGCGGCCGGCTTACGCCGGTCGCCTCCTGGTGGCGGGAACAGAATCTCCGTCAAATGGGGTTTTCGGTACCGGGGAGGCCCTTGAGGGCGCCCGAATCGGAGAGGGCCCGGGCGACGAGGCGCTCCAGTTTGCCCTCGGCCTTGACCAGCACAAGTTCCTTGTCGCTCATGATGACGACGTACAGCTCCCTGACGCTTTCGTCGTCGAGCCGGTAGAGGACCCAGCATAACTCGTCGTCGCCCCTGACCCGGACCGCCATCTCCCACCCCTCGCTTTCCTGCATCTTCCGCAGGCGGTCGGGCATGTTCACCGTCCGGGTGGGGGGCATGTTCCTGGTGTTGTACACGGCCAGCTCGATCCGGCTGACGTCCTTGAGGTATCCGCCGACGTCGCGCAGGTCCCGTGATGCGCCGGAAAACAGCCTGGCGAATGCCAAAGAGACCGGGCCCAGGGTCAACTCGATTTCCTTGTCGAAACTCACCCCCGGCAGCTGTCGTTCGAGGTCTTTTCGCACCATTGCGAGATCCGGCGCCCACATGCAGCCCGCCGTGACCCCCGCCATCGCGACGAGGAGTACGATCGCGACCAGGGCCGCGGCCGATTTCAGGCGGTTTTTCTTCCTGTACATCTCGTTTCTCCCGTTCTGGGTGTCTTTCTATATAGTGAGACGTTCGAGGCGCCGATTTAGTTTCCCTTTTTCACTTCGTAGCGGATGCTGTCCAGCTCGTCGACGCCGAAGTGCCCGCCGAGCTTGCTGATGTCGTCGGGGTGGATGTCGCCCACGATGTTGACGAATACCGCGTCCTCGAAGCCCTCCATCGCGATCACCACGATGCCCTGGATGAGCTCGTAGTCTTCGGACGGCTTGAGGTAGACAAATACCCGCTGGTCATCCTCGATAACGCGTACGATTTTTTCCCATCCCTTCTCGTCGAGAATTTTCACGGTTTTCGCCGATTCCGCGTCGAATTTGTCAGCGAGGTCGCTGGTAACGTCGAATACCTGGACGCGGACGAGCTGCAGTTTG
>CBDVDJ010000482.1:0-3235 GCA_965372695.1 uncultured bacterium | reverse complement strand
GACGTCAAACACGGGTTTGCGCGGCCGTATCAGGTAGACGTCACCGCCGAATCGCCGGTAGGTCCGAACGGTCGCCTCGAGCATTTCGATCCCGCTCATGTCGCAGATGTCGACGGCGTGCATCCGCAGGGCCAGCGTGCGCTGCCCCGGGTGCCGCTCGTGGTTGTGCCGCAACTCTTCCTCGATGTGATAAACGGCGCCGAAGAACAGCGGTCCGCGGATGTTCATCAGGGCCAGCTGCGGACAGACCGGCGCCCTGGGATTGTCCACGAGGTGCCGGTGCGTCGAGTCGGGTACCACGGAATACACCCGCGGCAGACTCGACTTCACGACGAAAAGAGCCAGAGAGAACACAATACCGCTGAGGATGGCGAAATCGAGCGGGAGAAAAAGCGTTGCCACGAACGTCACCGTCATTATAGCCGTCTCCGAACGCGACGTCCGGATCACCCGCCGTATCGCTCTCTGGTCGACCATACCCCAGGCAATGACGAGGAGTACGCCGGCGATGGCGCTACGGGGAATATATCTCGCATACGGCGCGAGCAGGAGAATTGCCGCGAGCACCGTCAATCCGGTGAAGACACCCGCCATCGCGGTTCGGGCGCCCGATTGGCGGGCAAGTGCGGAGCGGGTAAAGGACCCCGAGCACGGATAGCCGGAAAACATGCCTGTGACCACGTTGGCGAGACCCTGGCCGAAGAACTCCTGGTTGGGGTCGAGCCGGTCGCCGGACTGCCGCGCCATCGTCTGCGATGCGGCCACCGCTTCCACCAGCCCCAGCGCGGCCACGGCCGCCGAACCAATAACCAGCGTCCGGATCATGTCAAAGTCGGGCAGCGTCCCGACGGAATCCCACGTGAGCGGCGGCAGGGAACGGGGGATAGCGCCGACGTCGCGGACGCCCTGCTCTTCGAGACCGAACACGTAGACTGCCAGCGCCGAGAGGGTGACCGTGATCAGCCCGGCGGGAACGCGCGGACCCATCCGCCGGAGCGCGATCATGAGGATCAGTGCCCCCACGCCCAGCACTGCGCTGATTTTGTGGGTATGGGCGAGATCTTCAAAGATTCGCCGCGCCGTCTCTGTCAGTTCCGGTGAGGCGGAGACTTCGAGGCCGAGCAGGTGCCGCAGTTGCCCCAGAGCGATATGCAAGGCGGCGCCGGCGACAAAGCCCATCAACACGGAACGTGAGGCGAGTGTTACCACCGCTCCGAAGCGCAGCAGAGCGAGGGCGATCCGGCCAACGCCGGCCATTATGGCGATCAGGCTCGCCGCCAGGAGATACTCGGGAGTACCCGGAATCGCGACGGCCAGCAGCAGAGGGAATACCAGCAACGAAGACGCGTTGACCGGACCGGTCGCCAGAAAGCGCGACGATCCCCACAACGAGCCGATGATGGCCCCCAGGGCCGCCGTGTAGAGGCCCACGTGCGGGGGCAGTTCGGCGATCGACGCGTAGGCGATGGCCTGCGGGATCGCCACCGCCGCCACCGTGAGCCCGGCGATCAGGTCGGCGGGGACGTCCCGGCGGCGCACACCGCGCAGAATCGTCCAGGGTCGAAGCACGTATTCCCGGACGTTTCGGATGACTTGGTCGGGGGACTGTCCCACTGTGGACAGGTTGTTGAGGGACCAGGGCACGTGGACAAGGCTCCTTTGTATAAAGCGGGTTCAAAACGGACTTTAGCAAACAACCGGCCTGGATGCCAAGAGGTCTGTACCGTCCAGACGTCCTCTGGTATAGTTTTTGCCGACAAACCGGCTGGATGACGTTTGCGGGTCCCCGGCACAACGAACACTTTTCCCGGAACGGTCAGATTTGCTTTTTAACTCCTTTGCGTTCGCTGTCTTCCTGCCTGCCGTTTTCGCCATCTACTGGGCCATCGGGCGGCGCCGCGTCAGGGCGCAGAATTTCTTCCTGATCGTTGCCAGCTACGTCTTTTACGGCTGGTGGGACTGGCGCTTCCTGAGCCTCATCTTCATCAGCAGCCTCGCCGACTACACGATCGGCCTGATGCTGGCCGGCACCAGGGCCGAACGCCGGCGCAAACTGCTTCTGGCGGCGAGCCTGACGGTCAACCTCGGGATTCTCGGGTTCTTCAAGTATTTCAATTTCTTCGTCGATTCCGCTGTCGACCTGCTGACGATGGCCGGCCTCCAGGCCCACCCCACCACGCTGCGGATCGTGCTGCCCATCGGGATCAGCTTCTACACGTTCCAGACGCTCAGTTACACGATCGACATTTATCGCCGCAAGATCGAGCCGACGCGCGACCCGGTGGCGTTCTTTGCGTTCGTCAGTTTCTTCCCGCAGCTCGTCGCCGGGCCGATCGAGCGGGCGAAGTCGTTGCTGCCGCAGTTCCTCGAGCCCCGCCGGTTCGATGGAAGGCTGGCCCGCGACGGCCTGCGGCAGATGCTGTGGGGCTTTTTCAAGAAAATGGTGATCGCCGACAATATGGCGCCCTACGTCGACAGGATCTTCGCGGACTACACGCAGTTCGACGGCTTGACGCTGGTGCTGGGCGCCTTTTTCTTTACCATCCAGGTCTACGGGGACTTCTCCGGGTACTCGGATATCGCCATCGGGGCGTCCCGCCTGTTCGGCTTCTCGCTCATGCGCAACTTCGCCTACCCCTACTTCAGCCGCGACTTCGCCGAGTTCTGGCGGCGGTGGCACATATCGCTCTCGACCTGGTTCCGGGATTATCTTTTCATTCCGCTTGGTGGCAGCCGCGTATCGCGCGCCCGGCGCATTTTTAATATTGTGGTCACGTTCACGGTGAGCGGCCTCTGGCACGGCGCCGACTGGACGTACGTCTTCTGGGGGTTTCTCAACGGGTTGTACTACATCCCCCTGATGCTCACCGACCGCCAGAAGCGTTATACCGACATTCCGGCCCAGGGGCGCCTGCTGCCGAAATTTGGTGAATGGGCGGCGATGCTGGGGACGTTCAGCCTCCACGTCCTGGGTCTGGCGATCTTCCGGTCGCCGAATATTACCTCGGCGTTCGGCTTTCTGGGGCGAGTGTTCGTCCGGCCCTATTCGGGGATGGGTTACGGGGAGTACGTCGAGCCGCTGCTGCTCTGCGGTTTCCTGCTCGTCGTCGACTGGCTCCAGCGCGACAAACAATTCGCGCTCGATTTGTCCGCGTGGCCGCTGCCGCTGCGATGGTTGACTTACATTATTGTGATACTCGGTATCTTGGTTCTGGGTAACTTTGGTTCCCAGGAG
>CBDVDJ010000481.1:0-3239 GCA_965372695.1 uncultured bacterium | reverse complement strand
GTCGAACTCGGCCAGCGCGAGTTCCTTGAGCGACTCGGCCGACTCTTCGCCCTGCGCGGGACACACGGCCGGCAATAACGCCACGATAATGACGATTGCAAACGCAGTCACCGAAGAGCGCACCACCGTGTTCTCCTTTCACCGCACGCGGGATCAGTACCCGGTCACGCGGATCGGTCCGTTGGTCACGTCGAGTTCAATACCGCCGACGCCGTCACCCAGCCGGCCGAGGATATAGAATTTTGATCTCTCGATGTACAGCACGTCGAGATATCTGACGTACACGCCCCCACTGAGGGCCGTCGCGTCGAGCATCGCCGACGTCGCACGGGGGATGTACAGGTCGATCCACCCGTTAACCGTCTCCAACTCGATGAACTCGAGGCCGGTCAACGTAACGTTTCCCTTGATGTTTCCGTTGACGACGTTCGCGAACGCCGAACCGGATATGTCCATTACGCTCGCGTTTCCGTTGATCACGCTGATCTGGACAAATTCGCCAGCGATCGAATCGATCGCGCAGTTCCCGTTGACGTTCGTCACCCGGACCTTCAGACCCGGCGGCACTTCGAGGTCGTAGTCGACGATGTAGTTTCTTCCGCCCGCGTCCACGAACAAATGCTGCGTGAATATCGACACCATCCCCAACGTATCCGTGCTGATGCCGACGTCGACGTCGAAGATGTGGGCGTCGGCCTCCGCCTGCGAGTCGGCTACGACGCGTATCACGGCTGTCCCGGTAATCGACGTCGCGCCCGGCACTCCCGTGACCTCGATCGTCCCGTTGACTCCCCGGACGCTGACGAAATCGCGCCCCGTCGTGTCGACTTCGATGTCGACGGTTTCCCACGCCGTGAACCGCGGATCGAGGGTGACGTTGAATTCGTTGCACGCCGCAGTCATGACGACGAGCGCCGACAGAACCACGAGCAGCCTTTTCATGACTTGCCTCCCTTTACCTGCCGGGCCGTTTCGTCCGTACCGGGTCTTTCGGCTGCGGCAGGATCTCGACACTCTGCGTCTGCAACATATCGAGCGCCGCGTCGACCGCCGCCTCGAGCTGCGGATCGTGACCTGCGTTGACGAGCTTCGGCGTCTGCTCGACTTCGATGTCGGGCGGGATACCCTCATTCTCGACGTCCCACTCGCCGGCCAGATTGTAGAATCCGCCGCGCGGCGCGGTGATGTACCCGCCGTCGATGAGCGCCGGGACGTCCCAGATGCCGACGAGCCCGCCCCACGTCGTTGTGCCCACCAGCGGGCCGATCCCCCTGAGCCGGAACATGAACGGAAGCATGTCGCCGCCCGACCCCGACATCTCGTTGATGATCATCACCTTGGGCCCCCAGAGGGCCGCGTTGGGCGCCGTCCACGGCTGGCGGTTGCCCACGGGGTTGTTGAAGAAGCCGAACAACTCGCGCGCGAGCAGGTCGACGATGTAGTCGGCGATGGACCCGCCGTGGTTGTAGCGCTCGTCGATGACGGCGCCCTTCTTGTCCTTCTGCGCGAAGTAATAGCGGTTGAAACTCCTGTACCCGCCGCCGCCCGTGTCGGGAACCCACACGTAGGCGAGCTTGCCGCCGGAGAGTTCGTCGACCTTGCGGCGGTTGCCCTCGACCCAGTCGCGCTGGCGGAGTCCCACCTCGTTCGCCACCGGGACGACGGTCACCTCGCGCGTGTCCTTCATCTTCGGCGCGGCGCCGAGGGTGAGCACGGTCTGCTTGCCCGCCGTCCGGTCGAAGAGGCTGTACGGGTTCATGCCGGCCGTCAATTCGACGCCATCGACGGCGAGGAGGTAGTCACCCACGCGGGCGTCGATACCGGGACCGCTGAGCGGCGCCCGAAGACCGGGGTTCCAGTTCTCGCCGTTGTAGATCTTCGCGATGCGGTAGCGGCCTCCTTCGACGGCGAAATCGGCGCCGAGGAGCCCCACGGGCACCCGCTCCACGTCGGGGTGGTCGCCGCCGCCGGCGAACGAATGCCCGACCGCCGTTTCACCCCCGAGGATGTCCAGGATGTAGGTGAGGTCGGCGCGGTGCCGGACGTGATCGACCCAGGGCGAATACGTCTTGAACGCCCAGTCGAGGTCGAGTCCGTGGACGTTCTCCACGTAGAAGTAGTCGCGCTGGTAGCGCCACGCCTCGCGGAAGATCTGCCGCCACTCGGCCGCCGGGTCGACGCGCATCTTCATGTCGGACAGGTCGAGCTTGCCGTCGCCGGGCTCGGGCGATTCCCCCGCGTCGACGATCGCCCACTGGCCGCTCGATTGATAGAGGAGCTTCTTGCCGTCGGCGGAAATCACGTAGCCGCCGACACCCTCGAGCACCTCGGTCGCTTCGCGGTCTTCGAGGCTGTAGCGGTGGAGACGCATACCGTCCTCGTTGGCGATCCGTTCGAGGTAGAACACCGTACCTTCCTCGCCCGCTTCGACCGCGCTGTAGTTGCGCACGGGGACGTCGAGCGAGATGATCCGCTGTCCGATGCCCTCGAAGTCGATCGATACCTCGACTTCCTCGTCTTCGTCTTCTTTGTCGCCGTCCTTGTCCTTCTCGTCTTCCCCGTCGGACCCGGTCTTCACGCTCTCCTCGTCGCTCTCGGGGGCGAGCGGCGACGGTTCTTCGGCGGCCAGGACGACGAGATAGATGGCACGGTTGAGCGGCCGCTCCATCGACGTCATGTCGAGCCACCCGACGTTGAGCCCGAAGTCGGTGCTGGCGATGAAGTAGAGGTACTTCCCGCTCTTGTCCCACGCCGGCGAGCGGCTGTCCGACATGCCGTCGGTCAGCTGGGTCGACTTGCCTTTGTCGATCGAGTAGACGAACACGGCGCTGTACTCGTTGTCGAGGCGCCGCGTGTAGGCGATCCACTTCGAGTCTGGTGCCCACTCGGGATAGATGACGCGCTCGGGGTGCGCAGACCCCTCGTTGTCGATCAGCTTCGCCTTGCCCGACGCCACGTCGACCACCCAGAGGTTGCGGTCCGTGTCGCCGAAAGCAATGTACTTCGAGTCGGGCGACCACGCGGGCGTATAGAAAAACGTCGCGTTCTTCAGATCGATCACGCGCAAGTCCTTGCCGAAGGGGTCGGCGATCATGAGTTGGTATTCGCCGCTCTCGTCGGAGAACCAGCTCACGTGCGCGCCGTCGGGCGACCACGCGGGAGCAAGGTCCCGCACACCCGACGTGCGGGTGAGGTTGCGGATGTCGCCCTTTTCGGCGGGCACGGCGAAGACATCGCCG
>CBDVDJ010000480.1:0-3245 GCA_965372695.1 uncultured bacterium | reverse complement strand
GAATTTCTGACATCTTACTTTAACCTGATCGAAATCAACAGCACATTCTACCGCGTACCTGCCGTCTCGACGGTCCGGAGCTGGGCCGAACGCGTCGGCGGCGCGCCGGACTTCCGCTTTACATTAAAACTCCACCGCGATTTCACCCACGAAACCGGCCCGGTCGACGAACGCAGTGTCGATGTGTTCAAACGATCCGTCGCGCCGCTGAGCGACGCCGGCCGCCTGTTGTACATCCTGTTGCAGTTTCCGTGGTCTTTCCGGAACACGGCGCCCAACCGCCGGAAGCTCGAAGGGCTCATCGACGCGTTGAAGCCACTCCCTCTCGCAGTCGAAGTGAGGCACGGCGGCTGGGCCGATGGCGGCGCCGTCGATGACCTCTCTCAAAGGGGCGCCGTCGTCTGCGCGATCGACCAGCCGCCGGTCGGCGATTCGCTCGAGTTCACACCGATGGCGGGAGGCGAGGCGGGAGGCGAGTACTTCCGGCTGCACGGCCGCAACAAGTCGGAGTGGTTCCGCGCCGGCACCAACCGCGACCTTCGATACAACTACTTCTATTCACACAGTGAGCTGGAAAAGCTGGCGGCACCCATCAGGGCCGCGACGGAGACGGCGCGTCAGGTGGTCGTCGTTCTCAACAATCACTTTCGCGGCCAGGCGGTCGCGAACGCGCTCGAACTCAAATCGATGCTGGCGGGAAGCAAGGTGGCGGTGCCGGAAACTCTGCTGGGCGGTTTCCCGAGACTGGGGCCGATCGCATTGCCGGATCCCAACGCCCGCCCCGGGGAGGGCTGGCTTTTTGACCCGGAATCAACGCCCGAAAACGATGAGTAGGAGGAGTATGACGAGCGCGGCGAGACCGCCGTATTTGATGTTGTTCGGGAGCGCACGGATCCGGTCGACAAGACCCTCCACCGGGATATGGTTATCCACCACGGCGGCGAGCGGATTGTCCGGTATCCGGTTTCCCTGCAGGTCGGCAAGGCTCATCGGTTCTGTCTTGTTGAAGCTCAGGAGACAGACCGAACAGAACTTCGCCTCGGCGTCTTCGTCCCACCCGCACTTGGGACACTTGCGCGTCGCCTTGACCTTGCGGGTCCCGGCGGGCTGTTGGACCTCGCCGTGTTCGTTGATCGGGTGGTGCTCGACCGTTTTGCCCAGATCGGGGTCGGTCTCCGGCTCGTCCCGGACCACTTCGAACTCGTGATCCTCAGCGGACGACCGGAAAGAACTGGATTCACGGGCGGCCGAGTCCCGCCCCGATGGTCCGCTCCCGGCGCGCCGGCGGTCTGCCGGGACCTGGGATCCCGTCGACTCGTCGATCGGGTGGATCTCGATGCGCGCGATACCGCCCAGCTGGTCGATTACCCTCGCCAGCTTCTTGGCCTTCTCGATCGAAAGCCGGCCGCCCACCACGGCGGGCATATGGTTCAAGATCGACATCACCCGCGGCAGCGGCGACCGGATTCGCATGGACAATTTGAGTGCGAACGACGGCGCAGTCTCACGCGACAAGTCAATCGACTCGAGGTAAACCTTGTAGTCGGCGTCCGGGTCGTACTGGATCTTCGTCCCGCCACCTGTTCCGGATGCCCCGGCAACGGCTTCTTTCGGCGGCTTCCGCTCCGTGGTCGGGTCTTTTCCGTCCAGCCTCTTCAACATGTCCCGGGCCCGTTCGTTGGCGGGGTCGAGATACAACACCTGCCTGAAATAGGCGATGAGTTCAACACTGCCCGTACCGGCCTCCGGTTCGTTCTTTTGCAGGCGTTTGAGCCGGGAGCTCCGGAACTCTTTCAGGTATTTTTCGGGGTTGGTTACATAGCGCCCCAGCGTCCGGTGATCACGTTTGAATCCGGCTTCGTCGATCGCCTCCTCCAGGTCGAGGACGGCCTCGGCGATGTGGGCGTAACGATCGCCTGTGTCTTTGCCCAGCATGCGGTCAACGACCGAAGAGAACCTCTCTCCGATGAGCGGGTTGATCTGCGAGACCCGCTCGGGGATGAACGACTGGATATTGTCCACGACCTCCGCGTAGTTGCGTCCGTCGAAAGGACGGCGGCTGCACGCCAGTTCGAAGGCGACGACACCGAGTGAAAATATGTCGCTCTGGGTGCCGACGGTGTCTCCCCGCGTCTGTTCCGGGGACATGTATGCGGGGGTCCCGATGATCTTGCCGTGCTGGGTCACCGAACTCATCTTGTCGAGGGCCCGGGCGAGACCGAAATCCGCGATCTTGACCCCGCCGTTTCGGGTGAAGATGACGTTGGCGGGCTTGATGTCGCGGTGGACGAGATTGGCCGCGTGGGCGGCTTCCAGCCCGTAGCAGACATTGAGCAAGACGGCACAGCAGACATCAGGGGGAATCCACTGATTTGCCTCGAGGAGTTCCTCGAGTGTTACGCCATCGTAATATTCCATCACGATGTAGTGCGAACCATCCGATTCGCCGTAATCGATGACGTTTACGATGTTATCGTGCTGGACGCGGGCGGCCGTCTGGGCCTCGCGCTTGAACCGTTCGATATAGACCGAATCCTGGGCGAGGTGCGGAAACAGCACCTTGATGGCGACCGGTTTGTCGAGCGACACCTTGCGTGCCTTGTACACCGTCGCCATACCACCGAGAGCGATCTGTTCGAACGAATCGTATCCTTCGATTTTTTCCGTTGCCTGCATGGATTGATCTCCCCGGACGCCTGCCCCGGGCGCCGGATACGGGTGTCGATTCCATAGGATGCACGGACCGTACCACTCGGGCAAACAAGAACGCCCGGCTGACAAGATACACCAGCCGGGCGCTATAACCACTTGATATGTAACGTGTTATTACGAGGCGCTAAGGCGCCGTCGCGATGTCCGGATCGCTCTCGAGGTACTCATCGGTCACCGAAGTCACCCCAAATGCGAGACCGCTGACGGAAAACGGAGCCGTCCATGTAAACGAGGTCGTCAGCGACGTTCCAATGCTGTCCGCCGGGCCCAGGCCCGTGACGAGGTATATATAGTACTCGCGAACGATGCTCTCGGGATCGTCGATGCTCCACGTGAGGTCATATTGAGTGCCGCCCCCGGGGTTGTCGACCTGCAGGCCGGTGGGCTGCGGCGGCGCGGTGAGGTCGAATTTCGGCGGAAAGTCTTCGCGCTTCTCGCAAGCGAACAGCACGAATACACACAGGATCAAGAGTATCGCTTTTTTCACGGCAGTAAGCCCCTTGTCTTTCTAGAAACTGAAGGTCTTGAAGACG
>CBDVDJ010000479.1:0-3248 GCA_965372695.1 uncultured bacterium | reverse complement strand
CCGGCGAAGTAGCCGTCCGCCAGGCGCGCCGGATCCCAGGCAAAGTCACCGAATTTAACCCCGTCGTCGACGTCATCCCAGCCCCACGGCGGGTTGGCCTCTCCCGCTGTCAATCCACCCTTGTCCGACATGACGACAAACGCCTGCCGGCCCGCCGGGTCCGCCCGAAACACGGCGGGGTTTTCGCGCTGCGCCCACAGGCCGTCGCGTTCGAATATCGAGACGAGTTTGTAACGGACAGTCTGAAACTTCGCGTCGGACTCCCTTTTGAAGGCCTTTTCTCCGGGCGATCCAGCCCTCGCGAGCGTCGGCCGGTACCGGATGATGTTCGCTTCGCTCCCCCATCCCCTCTTCGTCGCCCTTATCGCGTGTCCGCCGCTGTCCGCGTAGAGCTTGAATCGACCTGCCGGCTCCCCCCGGCCGCTGAAACGACTCGTGACTTCAATGGGCCCGTCGATGTCTTCCTCCCATCCAGTCACCCGGGACAGTGCCGTCGGCGCGCTGCCCGCCTGCACTCTTCCAGCGTAAGATAGAAAGTGGCGATGGCTGATCGTAACGAGCGCTTCGACTTTTTCGTCGTCTCCCCCGCCGCGCTTCGGCACGACCGCCAGGCAACCTTCCATGTCGTGCACGTGCTGATTGACTTGTGATGGTGCGGAACGGGCAGGGCTCCCCCAGAACGCCGACCAGTCCTGCGGGTGGTAAAACGCGTACAAGAGATAATAGTGGGTATGCGTTTCGACGACGGAGTAGTAACCGTGCGCGGTCAGATTGTGCCGGTAACTCCTGCCCTTTTTCTCCCGGACGGCTTCCCAGTTGCGGTGAATTCCGTCCCACCCCCCGGCAAAGTCGACGCGAGTGATAAAGTCGGCTCGCGAATAACGGCTGTGGACCTTCTGCAACAGTACCGGGGCGTGGCGAAGAGCCAGCGCTTCTTCCCGGGTCGACGGAGGCTTTGCTCCGGGCATCGTTTCTCCTCTGCTATCAAGCCGTAAAGTCTTCCACCCCCAGGACGTCGAGCGGATACAACGTCGCCCCCACGTCGACGTACTCGCAGAGCAGCAGCGCTTCCTCGCCCCGAAGCGGCAGCTCCCGGATCTCTTCGAGCGAGTACCACGCCGCGCGCCGGGAGTGCCCGTCGGGACGGGATTTCGGCGCCGTATCGTCACGCGGCCGCGCCGTCAGGTAGACGCGCAGCCGGGAGACCCCCTCGGTGAACGGCGTGTAGTCGACGCGGATCACGCCGTCGACGATGACGGGGATGCCGCCCTCCTCGGCCACCTCGCGTTCCGCCGCTTCGATCAGCGTCTCACCCGGTTCGACGCGCCCGGCGGGTATGTACCACGGGTTGTCGCGCAGGCTTTCCTGTACGAGGAGGTACCTGTCGTCGCGACGCACCACGACGAGCACGAAAAACCACGTGGGAATCGGGTCGCGCGAGTAGTGGTCTTCCAGTGTGCTCATCGTTCGCCCGGCGCGGGCGTCAGCGTCACCCAGAAGAGGCCGCGGAAGTCGCCTTCCTCGAAGCCCGTCGCGTGGTCATCGGGATACTCGCTTGCGATTTGACCGGCAACCGCGGGAACGATGGATTCGCCGTGGCACATCAGGCAGGGTGTCTGGACATAGATGGGTTCGACGTAGCCGATGCGGCCGTCGTCGAGCACGACGGCCCGGTGCGGATCGTCGCTTCCCGCCTCGTACGCGGACAGAAGCGGCTCGAGCCAGCCCGCAGGTATGTTGTCGGGATTGCGCAGCTTGTGACTCGTACGTCCCATTTGCACTCCGTCGGAGCTCCGGCGCGCCGCGATGGCCGGCGCCGCGCTCTTGCAGACGAGAATCGCCTCTTGAGGTCCCCCTTCGAGCCCCTCGAGGAGAGCCCCCTTCAACTCCTTTTTGAACGGCTGCAGCGCCGCCTGGGCGCGGTAGACGTCGGCCGGGTCGACTTCGCTTCCACCTCCCGAGCAGGAGGCGACAACGGTCACGACCACCGCCGTGAATATCAAAATCGTCGATTTCATTTCGGCACTCCTTTTCTCATCCGGGCGTCAGCGTCGTTCCTTGATGCGCGCCTTGACGAGGTCGGTGATCTCCTGGCTCACCCCGGTTCCGATTTCCATTCCGGCATTGGTGGCCAGCACCACGGCCGTCTCGTACTCGGGGTACAATTCGATGGTGGCGAAGAACGTCCCCGCCGATCCGCTGTGGGTGTGGACCTCGCCCACTTCCGGGCTCTCCACGATCGCCCAGCCGGCCGCGTAACGCATTTCGTCTCCATCGACCGGCGGAGCCGTATGCAGCCGCTGTATGATTTCGGCGTCGAACACCCTGTCGTGCCCCGCGAGACCGCGCAGGTGGACCACCGCGAAGACGCCGAGATCGCCGATCGAACAGTTCACGTCGCCGGCGGGCTCGATACACGGCCCGAGGTCGTACTCGCCGAACACCTGCGGCCTTAGTCTCGCCCCCGTCTTGTAATGCCCCCGCGGCTGGTCGGGACGATCGGGCGTCGACGGCCAGCCGAAGCCGGCGGTCTTCATGCCACAGGCCTCGAACACCTCGGTGCGCATGAGTTCTTCCCAGCTCCGCGCGCTGACGCGTTCGGCGATATAAGCGACGACCGCGTACCCGGCGTTGGAGTAGTGCATTTTCGTCCCCGGCGTCACTTCCGGTTCGGTCATCAGGAGTTCGGCCACAAAGGCCTCTCGCTGCCGGGTGGGGTTACCCGGAAACGCGGCCAGCCGTTCAGCCTCCGCGTCGTCAATACTGGTATAAGACGGAAAGCCGCCGCGGTGCTCGAGTATCTCCTCGAGTGTCACGCCGCGATACGCGTCGCGCATTTCCATCTCGGGCAGGAGGTCGCCGATGGTGAGGGTCCAGGAGAGCAGTTCCCTCTGGACCAGCGCGCCGATCATCGTCGCCGTCATCGACTTGGTGATGGACCCGATATGAAAGAGGTCGTCACTTTCGGCACTCTGACCAGACCCCGCCCATCGTTCGCCGACCACGGCGAGATCGGTGATCGTTCCCTGAACGACGATCGCCGCCGCCAGCGCGGGAGCGCCCGTCTTTGCCCGGATCTGTCCGAGCAAGTCGGCGAGGTCTTTCCAGTCCTCGACATACAAAGCCTCAGCGTCCGGCGCCTGCCCGGGCATGAACGCGACCGATACCAGTTTGTACGGCGCTTCTTTCTCGAGGGTGAAGGTGCACTGCAACCACATTTCCGCCTTCGTCGCGTACACGGCGAGGAC
>CBDVDJ010000478.1:0-3249 GCA_965372695.1 uncultured bacterium | reverse complement strand
TCGGACTTCAATTATATTTTTTCCCGCGGCGACTCGATAGATTATACGTACGTGACAGTCAAGCTCGGTTTCGTGTATCTATTGTAGCTGTATGGGAAGATCCTCCGGAGCATTCATACTCGCCATCCTGTTGACCATGTCGGTCTTTACGGTCGATTCGTCGGCACAGGACACACACTACTGGACCCAGCAATACGGTACGCAGGGAGAGCTGCTGCTCGGAACGGTCGTGGGCAGCATCATCGACCTCAGCGCCGTCTACTACAATCCCGGCACCCTGGCGCTGCAGGAAAACCCGTCCCTCATTCTCGGCGCCAAGGCGTTCGAGATCCAGTCGATCAAGATCTCGGACACAGACGGGAATCCGTTGCCGCTCGAGTCTCTCCGTTTCGGCCCTGCCCCGACGCTGTTCGCCGGCATCCTGCCGCCCAGGTGGATGGACGGACGAATCGGTTATTCCGTGTTCACCCGGACCGATTTCAGGTTTCGCATGCAGGCCGTGGTTTCGGACGAAGCCTTCACCAACAGGGCGGACAGTCTCGTCGTCGCGGGCGGCGAAGTGCTGGTCGACCAGGACGTGTCCGGCGTCTGGGGTGGCCCCACCTGGGCTCGGGCCTGGGGAAAAATGGGAATCGGCGCATCGGGATTTATCGCCTACCAGGGGCAGCGATCACGGTACCAGTCGATCGCCCAGGGACTCAAGGAGTCCGGGGCCGGTGCGTCGGCGATAATCATTGATTCCATCGACTACTGGAATGTGCGCCTTGTCTTCAAGCTCGGCGTCGCGTGGGACCTGAGCCCGCTGACGTTGGGTGTCGCCCTGACGGCGCCGGGTATCGACCTCTTCGGCCAGGGGTCGTCGTTGGTCGACGTGTTCGTCGATGGTATCGATATCGACGGGGACGGCGTCCCCGATACCGAGTTGGTTGCCAACTACGTCAAGGATGCGCCGACGGAGTACAGGTCTCCCGCTTCGATCGCCGCGGGCTGCTCGTATCGCTACAAGAACACGACGTTTCATTTTTCGGGCGAATATTTCGGTGCGGTCGAACGCTACGAGTTGATGGAAACCGTGTATTTCGAATCACCTACGACCGGAGATACCTATGCCCACCGGATGGTCCTGGGGCTGGAGGACGTTTTCAACTGGGGTTTTGGCGTCGAGCAGCACATCCGGCCCTGGTTGAAGGGATACGGGAGTTTTATCACGGACAGGAGCGCAGCCCTCGGGGGACAGGCGACCACCGCCGCCGTCTCCACCTGGGACCTGTTTCACCTGATGGGGGGGGCGGCGTTCTCTTTTCACGGCAACGATATTACGCTGGGTCTCGGCTACACATGGGGTAGCGATCAGCTCCCCATTGATCCCGACGTTTCGGGCTCGGATGGGACGAGCGGATATCCGATTCTCGATCAGCAGTTCACCGTCGACTACCAGGTGTGGAAGGTCATCGTCGGCTTCGCCTTCGGTTCCGGTGCGGGACGGGCCGATTCATAATCGCGGCCCGGATCCGGCCGCTACAACGCATTCTTTACGAAACGTCCCATCCAGCGCGTGAACCCCTCCTGCCGGGGGAGCAGTTCATCCAGCTGTTCGGTCGACGTCACCCACGTCGTCTTGGCGACGATCGACGCGAAATCCAGGTACGAGATCAAAGCGTCCGCTCCGGCCACGATCACCGATACCTCGCCGTCCATGAACTTTCCCCGGTAATCCATATTGTGCGAGCCAACCGTGAGGAAGAAAAAGGTCTTCTCGATCTGTTCCGGCGTCGCGTTCTGGAACCAGCGCCGGATCAGCGGCCGCGACGCTTCGTCCACGCCGGCTCCGAGCGACTTGACGTCGACATAGTCGTCCCGTATGCGGACCTGCTCGGCGCGGGCTCTAATGTACGCGGCGACCAGCGGCTGCCACTCTTTCAGGGGTACGAGGGACTGTATAGCCGCAGAAGACGCGAAGAGCTGTATTTTCAGGTGTAATTTGGGTTTGCGAGGCTCCACGTCGTCCGCCAGATACGTAGGCTTGAATCCGGCCGCGTGGAGGCTGTCCTCGAAAGATGCGATCAGGTCAAACACCGACTGGTCGAACGGGAACACCTCGCGGTAGAAATCGCTCTGCGCCGCGCCCGCATTGAAGTCCCTGACATTCGCGAAGGCATCACCGACATCGTATTCGGCGTCGTAGATGCCGACTCGCAGCATTCCACCCGCTTCCTCGATTTCGTCCTTCATATGGTTCTGGACGAGGATCAATCGCGTGAACACCTCGTTGGCCCTCGACATCTGCGGGATGCCGTCGCTCGGGGCATTGGCCAGCGACGGCGATATCGGAAGCACCCAGCAGCCGCGGAGCGAAGCGCCCACCATCATGCCCGCCCAGAGCATGCTGTTCCATAGCGAGTCGGGGATGATCATCTGGGTGCCCTTCGGCATCAGGTTGTAAAGAGTCCCCTTCAACATGTTCGACCACTTCATGCCGTAACCGGTGGCGTTGTACACCTGCATGGTGGTTGCCGTCCAGCCTTCGGCGCGAAGCCGGGCCAGCCTCTCCTCGTAGTCGTCGGGCTTGGGCAGGGGACGCAGCGGTAACGGGATTTCGCTGTCCTTGAATCCCTGCGTGACGAGCAGTTTGCGCGCCTCGTCCTTGAGATGAATGAGCGAGGGGCCCCTGACGAGGATCGCCCGGTCATCCCACGTGGGGCCGGCGTAGTGTTCGCCCACGCCCATGCCGGTGAAAATTGCCTCGCCGATCGAGGGGTCGAGTTCGGTGACGTCGTAGAAACTGATCTTGCGGTGATCGCGCAACAGCACGTCGGGGATGAACGGCAACCACTCGAAGAGGTAGTTGCTGCGAAACGATATGTCGGTGACGTTGGTGATGTTGACGTGGACCTTGATCTTGTCCCTGAGCCAGTCGTCGCCGTAGCGTTGACGACCCGCCTGAAGTGTCGGGGAGGCGGCCACCGCTTCCCGTAGTTTGCTTTGCGTTGCTTCGATGTGCTGCTCCCACTCCTCGTACCCGTTCGGAAGGTTCACCTTGTGACCAAGCGGGTCTTCGAGAAGGGTGAGCCAGAGCCTTCCGTGGTTGGCTTCGTAATAGATCTGGTCGAGATTGATAATGTAAACGGGGATTTTCCGTGTGGCTTCGTATTCGAGCACCCTCTCGGTCATCGCGGCGAGGTACGCTTCCACCGTCTGCACGAAGCCGATCTTGTCGGGATCTCCCTGGGTGTTTCTGCCCCGATAGTC
>CBDVDJ010000477.1:0-3250 GCA_965372695.1 uncultured bacterium | reverse complement strand
CGCGTCGTGCGCGCCCCGCGTGTCGAACTTGTTGATCGCGATCAGGTCGGCGAAGTCGAGCATGTCGATCTTCTCTAACTGGGTAGCGGCGCCGTACTCCGGCGTCATCACGTACATGCTCACGTCCGAGTGGTCGACGATTTCGGTGTCGGCCTGTCCGATGCCGGACGTCTCCAGGATGACGAGGTCGAACCCGGAAGCCTTGAGCACCTGGATCGCTTCGTTGACGTGGGCGGACAGCGCCAGGTTCGACTGGCGGGTAGCCAGCGAACGCATGTAGACGCGTTTGTTGCGAATCGAGTTCATCCGTATGCGGTCGCCGAGGAGCGCTCCGCCCGTCTTGCGTTTCGACGGATCGACCGACACGATGCCGACGGTCTTGTCCTCGAAGTCGATGAGGAAGCGCCGGACGATTTCGTCGACGAGCGACGACTTGCCCGAACCGCCCGTGCCGGTAATGCCTAACACGGGAACGGTTGCCTTTTCCGCCATGCCGTGAACACGGTCGAGGTCCTTTTGCGACTCCTTCGGAAAATTCTCGGCGGCCGAAATCACGGTGGCGATCGCGTGCGGATCCTTGGCCGCCAGGCGTCCGGTCGCGCCGTTGAGCTGGTTGCCGCGGGGAAAATCGCTCCTCTCGACGACGTCGTTGATCATGCCCTGCAGCCCCAGCTCGCGCCCGTCGTCGGGAGAGTAGATGCGGGTGATACCGTAAGCGTGGAGTTCCTCGATTTCTTCCGGGAGAATCACTCCGCCCCCACCCCCGAACAATTTGATATCTCCGCAGCCGCGCTCCTCGAGCAGGTCGTGCATGTACTTGAAGTACTCGAGGTGCCCGCCCTGATAGGACGTCATCGCGATCGACTGCGCGTCTTCCTGTATCGCCGTATCGACGACTTCTTCGGCGGTGCGGTCGTGGCCGAGGTGGATTACTTCGACACCGGTACGCTGGATGATCCGGCGCATGATGTTGATCGCGGCGTCGTGGCCGTCGAACAACGACGCGGCCGTGACGATGCGTACCTTGTTTCTGGGATGGTAGGGTTCGGCAGTTTTCATAATATTCGGAAATTCATTGCTAATCCATTGCTATTGAGTTCAGCCGGCTAGCGCTTGGGTGGATACCTGCTGAGGATCTTTCCGACGACTTTTCTGATCAGTTCGTCGTCGGCCCCGGAGCTCCCTGAATTGCTGAGCGCCACCTTGCCGGCGCCGCGCCACACCAGCTGGGTAGTCGCGACATCGATGAAGTCGATGATCAACGTGCCTTCCTCGTAGTTGTACACGTCGATCTCGCGGCCGCCCCAGCCCCAGTAGCTGTCGCTGTAACGGTATCCCCAGTCGGTGACCTGCATCTTGTCCTGCACGCCGGTATGATAAACGATCCTGATATCGGGCGTGTTGGTGTTGCGGGTCATCCCCTTGTCGTTGAGCACCGCCTCGACGTTGGTCTTGACCCGCTTGTCCAGCAGGTCGTTGCGCGCCCTCGCCTGCTGGGCGTTACCCGGCGCGACCTCGGGCTCCGGTTGCCAGTCGAACGTCTTGTAGTCCGAGAAACGGGCGTTGACGTCGTAGTCGTAGTTCGTGCTGATGGACGTCCCGCAGCCCGCGACCAGCAGCATGGCCGAGAGGGCGGTCAGTACGGTGACTGTTTTCACGTTCGATTCCTCCTGAAATACCATGATTATCGACATCGGAGGCTGGTTATCAGCGTCTTAGCTGATTCAGCGGCAATAGTTTAGCACCGACGGCGGCCGCTGTAAACCTATACTCACCGCTCCCGGGCGCTGCACCACAACCTGTTGCTACAGAATTAATTGTAATTTACTATGTGGGTCGGAATGGCCATGACAAAACGCAAACTGAGAATCTGCATATCGGACTCGATCCGCATCTGGGGCGGGGCGCAGCGCTTCATCGTCGAGCTGGCCGAAGGGCTCCACAAGCGGGGGCACGAAGTCGTCATCCAGACGTTTCCCGGCGCCCCCCTGGCCGGGCGGGCACGGGCGCGCGGGCTCACCGTCACCGAGGTGCCGGTCCGGACCGACGCGGCCCCGTGGATCGTCGCGCCTCTGGCGTTCGGCATGCGGCGGCGCCCTTACGACGTGGTGATCACTACCTGGGACAAAGACCTTCGTACGACCGGTCTCGCCGCGCGTCTCGCCGGTCGCGGTACCCTGGTGGTCCACACGCGCGAGTGCGACGACCCGCTCAAAAACAACGCCCGCTACCGGTGGTTCTACACGCGGGTTGCCGACCGCATCGTCGTCAACAGCCGGGCGACGCTGGAGACCACGCTGGCGTCGGCGCCGTGGCTGGATAAATCCCGAACCTTCATCCTTTACAAGGGAATCGATCTGGAAGACTTCCGTTCTCTCGACCAGGGAGAGTGGCGGACCCGCCTCCATCCCGACGTCTACGACGTCGTCATCGGATACGCCGGCCAGCTGATCGCCCGCAAGCGGGTCGACGCCGTCCTGCGCATGCTCGCAGGTCCCCGGTTCGAAGGAATGCCGTGGCGTTTTGCGATTGCCGGGACCGGCCCCGAAGAAGCGGAGCTCCGAGCGGAGGCCGAACAGCTCGGAATCGCCGACCGGGTGATGTTCTGCGGCTTCGTCGAGGACATCCACCGCTGGCTCGTGGCCATCGATATGCTCGTCCTGCCCTCGTTCATCGAAGGCTTCGGGTACGTACTGGCCGAAGCGGGCGCGGCGGGAAAACCCTGCGTGGCCTACCGCGCCAGCAGCATTCCCGAGGTCGTCGTCGAGGGAGAAACGGCGTTCCTGGCCGATGAGGGCGACGACGTCGAATTCGCCTCCCACATTCAGCGGCTCGCCGGCGACCCCGACCTGCGCGCCCGGATGGGCGCCGCCGCGCGGCGCGACGTGTTCGAGAGGCACGGGCTCGACGCGATGGTCGACCGCATGGAAAACTATTTGATAGAGCAGGTGAACGAGTCTTGACGGAACTCATAACGGCGTTGACGACGATCTCGCTCCTCGACAGTACATCGATGATTGCCGTCGCCACCGCCCCCATGATCATGCTGCTCTCGTCCAGAAAACCGCTCCAGGCCGCATCGGTAGTCATCGCGGGAATATTCGTCACCTATTTCGGAATGTCGGTGCTCGTGTTTCTCGGGCTGGACAGCCTGCTCGACGCCGCCGAAATCTGGTTCGAGGCCTGGAAAACGAGTCCCCGGACCATCTGCCTCTACGTTCAGATCGCTATCGGCATCCTCCTCCTCGTC
>CBDVDJ010000476.1:0-3256 GCA_965372695.1 uncultured bacterium | reverse complement strand
AGATCGGCTCATCGGAGATGTTGCCGCTGGTGGCGACGACGGCGAAGCCCAGGTCGTCGAGCAGCAGATGGTGCAGCGGTGTGTACGGAAGCATCACACCGAGAAAAGGGTTGGCGGGCGCGACGGGCGCGGCGGCGCGTCCCGGCCCAGTCGTGTTACGGCGGCGCAACAGCACGATCGGCGACTTGGGAGACAAGAGGACGCGGGCCTCGGCATCGGACAACTCGCAGTGATCGCGGACCCAGTCTGCCGAAGGTGCCATCACCGCGAACGGCTTCTCGTCGCGTTGCTTGCGGCGGCGCAGTCGTTCCACCGCGTCACCGTCGCGGGCGTCGACCACCAGGTGGAAGCCTCCGAGCCCCTTGACGGCGGCGACCTGCCCCCGATGAATCACGTCGGCCGCGGCCCGCAGCGCGTCGTTGCCCTCTGCCAGGACGCGCCCGTCACCGTCCCACCACTCGAGCTGCGGCCCGCATTCCGGGCACGCGTTGGGTTGGGCGTGGTAGCGGCGGTTGCCCGGATCCTTGTATTCGGCGCTGCACGCGGCGCACATCTTGAAGCGGGACATGGTCGTGTTGGCGCGGTCGTAGGGGAGCGAAGTGACGATGGTGAAGCGCGGGCCGCAGTGGGTGCAGTTGGTAAAGGGGTAGCGGTAGCGACGGTTCGCCGGGTCGCGGATCTCGGCGAGGCAGTCGTGGCAGGTGGCGATGTCGGGGAGGACGGCCGCGGTGGGCAGGCCGGTCGCCACGCTGGGACGGATCTCGAACTCGAGGGCGCCGATGGCGTCCAGCACCAGATGTTCCAGCGAGTAGATCACCGAGTGCGGCGGCTTGTCCGTGTCGACGCGCGAAAGGAACTCGCCGGTCCGGTCCGGTGGTCCTTCGACCTCGATGGTCACGCCCCCGGTGTCGTTTTGCACCCATCCGGTGAGACCGAGTTCGTGGGCCAGCCGGTAGATAAAGGGCCGGAACCCGACGCCCTGGACGGCGCCGCTGACAGCGATACGAAGACGTGTCGGTTCTTCAACTCGGCCCATAGGGTGTGAGCGGCGGTTTGCCGCTTGTCGCGATTCTCCAGGAGTTACCGGCCCTCGCCGGTGTCGAGTTCGTCGAGCCCGCTCATCTGTTCGAGGTAGGAAAATATCCGCGTGGCTTCCTCCTCGTCGATGATGCTGATGGCGAAGCCGACGTGTACGAGGACGTAGTCACCGACCTTCGCCTCGGGTGTACAGGCGAGGTTTACCTCCCGGACCGTCCCGCCGAAGCTCACTCGCCCCGATCGGAAGATCGGGTCGTCGCCCTTGATGTCCAGCAGCTCTCCCGGGATGGCGAGGCACATGGCGGTTCTCCTCGTGCGCGCTATGCGCGCTATCCAGCGCGTCGTGACGTGTTCTCCCGCAGCCAATCCACCCATTCGTCCAGTCCCTCGCCCGTGCGCGCGGAGGTCTGGAAGAAGGTGAGGTCGGGGTTGATGGTACGGGCGTAATTCAAGAACTCGTCCACGTCGAAATCGACGTGGGGGAGCAGGTCGATCTTGTTGAGAACGCAGACGTCCGACACCCGGAACACGTTGGGGTACTTGGCCGGCTTGTCGGCGCCCTCGGGGGTGCTGGCGATGACTATTTTCTTGTGCTCGCCCAGGTCGAAACTGGCCGGGCACACGAGGTTGCCGACGTTCTCGATGAAGAGGAGCTCGACGCCGTCCACGTCGAGGCTTTCCAGCGCATCCTTTACGAGCCGTGCCTCCAGGTGACAAGCGCCATTGGTGACGATCTGTACCACAGGTGCGCCGGTTTCGGCGATGCGCTTTGCGTCGTTGTCGGTCTGGACGTCTCCTTCTACCACCGCCACGCGCGGCTTGCCGTCCAGGAGGCGGATGGTCTGCTCGAGCAATGCGGTCTTGCCGGCCCCGGGGGAACTCAGCAGGTTGAGCACGAACATGCCGGCGCCCTCGAAACGCGCGCGGTTCTCGGCGGCGAGTTCGTCGTTCTTCTTGAGGACTTTGCGTTCTACGGTGATAAAATCCATCTATGGTACCTCGATCTCGCGCACGATGAGTTCATTCCCGGCGACGATGTCGAGAGACGTGCCCTCGCACCGCTCGCACCGGAAGACGAATGACTCGACCTCAAAGGTGTGACCGCATCCGCCGCACCGGGCGCGGATGGGGACACTCTCAATGACCAGCGCGGCCCCGTCGAGCCGGGTCCCCGCTGTTATCGCCCGGAACGAGAACTCGAGCGAATCGGGCACGATGCCGACCAGCTTGCCGACGGTGACGAAGACCTTGTCGACGCGGGCTACGCCCTGCTCCCGCTGAACGTCCTCGACGATCTCCACGATACTCTGCGCTATCGACATTTCGTGCATGATGGGCGGTCTTTCTTGATTCCGAGTATACACTTTATTACAATGTGTGTTCAACCCGCACGAAAAGGCGTCATGTGAAAACAATTATACTGGGAGTAGGCAACCTGCTTATGGGTGACGAGGGCGTCGGCATCCACGTCGTCCGGCTCCTCGACCTGGCGGACAACTGAAGGCCGGGATCGGGTTTTCGTACACTGTAACTGCAAAAACGGCAAGGCGGAGGGAGTTAATAGAGGCCACACCCCCTTGACAGATCCTGCCAGGGGATTAAGATTAGTACAGGATTGGGAGTGGGGAATGGGAGGCGACGACGGGGTGCATGCGTCGAGCGGTGCCGTGCCCCCGCTATCGGCACTGCCTTGATATACAAACTGATAGCCCACTGACAGCGATCGCCGCCCGATGATTCGAAAAGGAGGTTGTCATGCCACCTCCACGCCTTACCGATCTCGATTTCGAGCTTGCCTACCTGATTCTGCTCACTCGTCACGGACTGAAACCTCTCAGCCGATGGGAAGGAGCCCTCAGCGCCAATCTGCAAGATGCGATCCGCTCCGAAGACCTGACAGTCGAAACGGTTGCACGGCGGACACGCCTCGGACTCAAGACCCGCGAGACTGTTTTCGTGAGACAGCCCCGTTACGCCGCCATCTACCGGCAGCATTTCGATGGCAGGCATTTGGCCGAAACACCCGACACTATGCGCCTGCAAGGCCGGCTCTTTGGATATCCATCATGCTGCGTGGAAGCGTTCATCCGCAAACCCTATGGACCGAATGACCTGTCCCCTGGTGACCAGGAGCTTCTGTTTCACTGGGCGTGCCCTGCGTGCCCATCGACAGCTTCACTCCTTCGGGAGTACCGCCGTATCCACATGGAATGCCAAC
>CBDVDJ010000475.1:0-3273 GCA_965372695.1 uncultured bacterium | reverse complement strand
AGTTCATGACGACAGGCGCGCGCGTGAGATAATAAAAGCCGCTCGTTCCGTCGGAAGGAAACTCGTCGCGATAGGTCGTGAAATCGGTGTCGGTGACGAACGCGTGCACGGCGCCGTCGTCGCCGACGAGCGATCCCGTCGCGCCCGTGGCGACCTGGTGGTAGTACAGGTAGCGCCCGCCGGTGAAGGGCGTGCGGAAGTCGCCGTAACGAAGAAACGACTCTCCCTTGTCGACCGACACGTAGTTGCCCGTCCGTGACGGGGCGGCGAATCGCAACTCTGACGCGTCGCCGTAGACCGGGTACTGCACGTCGGGGTTGACCTGCTTGAGCAACGGCTCCTCTTCACGGGTCTCCGTGTCGAGCCGCGCCGTCAGAGCGACGCCGTGGGGTAGCGCGCTCTGTACGAACACGCGCGCCTGGGCGTCGGCGGTGGCGCCGGCCTTCGACGCCCCGGCGACACGGTCCAGTCCCACGCTGCTGCCGCTGCCTCCGGTCTCGTAGTGACCGATGCGCAGATCGACGACTCCGGCCGCCAGCGTCGGCCGGGCCGCCGAAACGTACGACACGTCGCACTCGGCGTATATGCCGCCGCACTCGACGGCGATCGTGCGGCGGCGCGTGCCGCGGTCGGGCCGGATATTGAGTTCGACGAAACCGGCCACCGTGTTGACCTGGAGTCCGGGCACACCGGGTCTCTCGTCGGCGTTGGATACCAGCGAATCGCCCGCGACAACGGTAGCGGCGAACCCGTCGGCGACCGGTAGCCCGCGTTCGTCGAGGACCTCGAATCGAACCGTGTCCGTCGAGCGTCCGTCGGCGGGGATGAGCACGCGCTTTCGCCGCGGTTCCACCGATGCGGGGCGCGCGGCGAGTGCGACGTGCACGCTGTCGACGAGAGTTGTGCCGTCGACGAGTTTTGCCCGCAGTTCGACCGTATTCCAGCCGGGATAGATGCGCACGGCGAACCACGTGATCTCCTCGAACCCCTCCCCGACGTGGACGGCCTTGTGGCCCAGGTGGCCGTCGGGCAGAGTTTCGCCGCCGACGCCGATCTTCACGTCGGCGCCCAGCGGGACACGGGCGCGGATCTTGATCTGGTCCGCCCGGGAAAACACGTCGCCATCGAGCGGGTCGAGTATCCTGAAGTGCCCGGCATCGTCATCGGCGGCGTCCCGGGCGCCTCCACCGGCATCGGGAGGCAGCGTGTCGGCCGCCGCGATCACGGGCGCCGCGACGATCGTTTCGCTCCACGCCATCAACTCGATGGTCTTCGGCGAGCCGTCGCCGCCGGCGCCAGACGGCCGTATACGGAACTGCTTGCGCGGCCTGGCAACCGGCGCCGACGAGACAACCGGCGCGGACAGTGCGTCCGACTCTACCCGGGGCGCGTCCCCCGCTTCGGGGTCGTCGACGTCGATGTACGCTTCGATCTCGCGGATAAACGCCGTGTCGCCTTCAGCCGCCCTGAGTTCGATCTCGCATTTCACCGCGCGGCTCCGGGCGAACCCCTCGAGCAGCCAGGCGCCTTCCCGCGGCAGCACGGTTTCGCCGTCCATCGTCACCCGGACGTCGGCGTCGCGGAAACGGTACGGCAGGTCGATCCGCAGCCGGGTGTCGCCGGGCGCTTCGCGTGTCGTCTGAAATTCCCAGCGGACGTTGACCTTGAAAGTGTCGGGCAGAACACTCAGATCCTTGATCGTCGCGCTGACGCGGTGCAGTTCTCCGTCTTCGATCTTCACACCCGGCGGAATCAGCCCCACCTCGACGCGGCGGTTGAGCCACCGCCCCTCGATCGTCTCGTTCGTCGTCAGGGGCCGGGTCTCGCCGTGCCCCGCCACGACGGTACGCCCGCGGTCGATGCCCATCGACATCAGGTACAATCGCAGGGTTTCGGCTCGCCCCAGCGACAGTTCGTAGTTCGACGGGAATTCCTCGGTGTGAATCGGGATGCTGTCCGTGTGCCCCTCGACGTATACGCCCCAGTCGGGGTGTTCGTGCAGGAACTCGACGACGGGACGTAACTGTTCGGCGGTGTCGATGGTGAGTCCGGCACGCCCCATCCCGAAGTGCGAGCTCGGAATGACGAACGCCTGGTAGAGGCGCGCAAAGCGCGCCACGCTCACCAGCTCGTGATAGGAAATCGAGTGGTCCACCGACTCGGTGGGCGGCGGAATGCGGCGCAGGCGAAACGAAACGCGGGCATTGCCCCCGGGCAGCACGTGGACGAGGGTTTCGTTCTCGCGCCGCCCCGCGTCGCGCGAATCGAGCGGCACGAAAAACTCCATGTCGGGGGGAATGGTCCCCTCATCGAGTCTGATGGCGCGCCACCCGGAGAAAACGCGTGGAATCGAGAACTTGCCCAGCGAATCGGTGACGGCGTATTCACCGCTGTCGAGGTACACCTCGACTTCGGGCACGCCCGCTTCGCCGGAATCGCGTTTACCGTTGTCGTTCTCGTCGACGTAGACGTCACCGAGGACTACCGCGTCGGTCACGAACGGGCCATTCTCCAGCCGGATCGTGCTCACCGCCGGACCGGCCCATACGTCGTCGCCCGATTCGGCCACCCCCCTCACACTGCCCGTCGCGCGGGCGGTACCATGGTTCACCCTGGAGTTGGCCACGTACTTGAGAACCGCGGTCTTCGACTGTCCGCCGGCGAGGTTTCCAGCGCGCCAGACGAGCCGCCCTCCCTCGCGCCGGAAGTCGGGGCTGGAAACAAAATCCAGCTGCGGTTGCGCCCATTCGTCGACAACGATGTCGTCGACCGCCAGGCTGTCGGTAATATTCTGGACCGTCACGAGGAGGGTGATCACGTCACCCACGGACGCGACCTGCTGATGAAATGCCTGGTTGATCTGGAGCGCCGCCGCCGGATTGAAATCCTGCGGGGGAACCAGCTGATCGACGGTGTAGTTCTGCTGGAGCGTATCGACGGACGACCGGGCAAAAATACGAAGCGTCAACGGCTGGTCGAGCACCCTGGACAACGGTCCACCGATGCTCGAGACCACCACGCTCACCGGCCGCGTTTCCCCGGGATTGATGATTCCGACCAAATACAAATTTGAGGCGCCGGGAGACTGAGGCAGGGACGCGCCGGTCGAGTCGGCAAACGTCACGCGTATGTCGGGGAGCAGGACAAGGCTGTCATCCAGCGCGATCTCGAAGAAATCGGGTCCGCCCCCCTCGTTGAAAACGTCGTTGTCAAACGTGTACGACGTCGCCGAGTAATCCGTGTACCCGATGGTGACGTCGTCACCACTTCCCT
>CBDVDJ010000474.1:0-3277 GCA_965372695.1 uncultured bacterium | reverse complement strand
CATATAGCGCTCGGTATATATCGAGTCGTACAGGCGCCAGTCGGTTACCGGCGCCACCGCAACCCCGGCGGCAAACACGCCGGGCGCTTTGAAGAGCGCCATCAGCGTCATGAATCCGCCGTAACTCCACCCCCAGATACCAATCCTGCCGGCGTCCACGTACGGCAGCGAGCGCAGGTATTCCGCGCCGGCCAACTGGTCCTCGAGTTCGTAGTGGCCGAGATTCTTGAGGATGTGGTCTTCCCACTTTTTGCCGCGGCCGGCCGAGCCGCGGTTGTCCAGGCTGAAGACGATGTAGCCCCGGGCCGCCATCATGCTGTGCCACAGTCCCGACCCCGACCAGCGGCGGCTGACGACCTGGGCGTGGGGACCGCCGTAGGTGTAGACGATCACGGGATATTTCTGGAGTGGGTTGAAATCGAGAGGGCGGGTGATCGAACAGTGGTACTCGATACCCGTCGCCGATTTGAAAGTGAAGAATTCGGGCAGAGGGCGGTCCATCCCGGCGAGATCCGGCGTCATCCTATCGGCGATATCGAACGCCTTCTTTCCGTTGACGCGGTAAACTGAAATCACGGCGGGGTGCTTTTCCGATGAAAAGCGGTCGATGAAGTACTTGTGGTCGGGAGACATGGTGACACGGTGTCCGCCTTCGCCCGAAGTGATCTGGCGGATCTCTCCGCCCTTGTCGGAAACCTCGAACAGCTGGCGCTCGAGCAAGTTCGACTTGTTGGCGGTAAAATAGACTTTGCCCTTCTTTTCGTTCACGCCGTTGAGTGCCGTCACTTCCCAGTCGCCCGACGTCAGTTTGCGCTCGAGCGTGCCATCCATGTTGTACAGATACAGGTGCTGGTGACCGGACCGTTCCGAACCCCATACGAACCAGCGTTTCTTCTTGTAGTAGTGCTTGAGGTAGTTGACGTTGATCCACGCCGGGTCGGATTCTTCGAACACGACCTCGATTGCGCCGGACTCCGCGTCGGCGAACATGAGGGTGACATTGTCCTGGGCACGATTGAGTTTTTCGATCGCCACCCCGCGGCTGTCTCCCAGCCAGTACATCCGCGCGATGTAAGAGTCGTCGTTCGTGTCGGTATCGGCCCATACGACGCCACCCCCGCCCGCCGGGGCGATCCCGACGCGGACTATCGGGTTGGGGTCGCCCGCCCTGGGGTATCGCTGCATGTCGAGCTCGGGCTGAGAATCCATCCAGTCGACGATCGGGAATTCCGGGACCCGGCTTTCCAGGATCTGGAGGAACGCCACGTGTTCTCCGTCCGGCGACCAGCGGAATGACCGCTTGTTGCCCCGGGTGAAGAGCTCCTCCATGTAGACCCAGTCGAGTATGCCGTTGAGAACGGTGTCGGCGCCGCTCTCGGTCAGGCGAATCTCTTCGTTGCCCTCGAGCCTCAGGACGTAAAGGTCGTGGTCTCTCGTGTACGCGATCTTGTCGCCGCCGGGAGCAAACAGGGGGTTGCGCTCGACGCCGTTCGTCCGGGTGCGGCGCTCGATGCGGCCGGATTTCCGGTCGAGGGTGAACAGCTCTCCCCCGAACGAGAACACGATCCGCGCTCCCTTCTCGTCCCAGCTGTACGAGCCGATCTTGAATCGAGTGTCGTCCGACTTGCGCAGGTCGTCGGGGACGGCCGCCGTATCAGGGACACACACGACCTTCTCCTTGCCCGACGGGACCTCGCGAACGAGAAACACCCGTTGTACGTCGTCCCCTTCGTCCCGCTTCTCGATGAGGGAAACGCCTTTGCTGTTGCCGACCCACTGGATACCCGAAGGCAGGGTGTCCAGGAGCGAGGGCTTCCCATAGATCCGCTCTACCGTCAGGTTCTCGGACGCGGAAGGCCGGGGCCCGGCGGCGGTTGGGCCGGCACTCCACAGAAAGGCCTGAATGGCGATTGCCGGGGCGAGTACTCGTAAAATGTTGTATTTCATATAATTGTCGCTTCTTTCCGGAGTGTCCGGTGCGAGGTCGAGCCGTCGTTGAGTCCGTCGAGCATAGCACACGCCCGGGGCCGCCTGCACCCGCAGATTGGGCCCTGCTGCCGGGCAGCGCGGTGAATCGGCTTGATCCGTCGGGCGTTTGTCCATACAATGGACGGGCTCCGGTTCCGGAGGCGCAAATCCGTATTTCTCTGCATATTTACCGGGAACGATTTGCTGTTTGATTCGTATAGTCGGAAGTATCCCGACCCGTCCAAATACCAACCCATACCTGATTCAGGAGGTTCACGAGCATGCTTCGTAAGCCAGGAATGCTCGCAATTTTCGTTTTTATGCTTGTCCTGATGGGCAACGCGGCGCCCCCGCCAGCGGCCGCCGATACAACGCCGGTGGTCACCGCCGCCGACGATGATGGCGCCATGATGGGTGACGACAAAAAAGACGAGGGCGACAAAAAAGACGAGGGCGACAAGAAGGACGAGGGCGACAAGAAGGACGATAAAAAACCCAGCGTGAAGGGGACCCCGCGGTACCCGTATGCCAAGAAGCTGGAAGCCAGGACTCATCGCAAGCCCCCGCCGCCCAAAAAGAAACCCAAGTACAAAGAGTGGAAAAAGGTCCTCAAGGACGCCGAATCGTCCGACGGGCTTTTCAAGGTCTGGACCAAACAGGAAGACGTGTGGTTCGAGATCAACGCCGACCAGCTCGACAAGCCCTACCTGATGATCTCGCATTTTTCCCGGGGTATCGGCGCATACATGATGTTCGGCGGCCTGCGCCTCGACAACATGATGTTCGAATTCCACCGCCAGGAAGACCACCTGCAGATCCGCCGGCTGACGGAGAACTTCCGCGCCCCCGGCGACGAGGGGCTCCAGAACGCGCTCGAACTCACGTTCGGTCCGTCGATCGTGGCCAACCTTTCCATCGAGAGCGAAAAGGACGACGGCAAGACGGTGCTCGTCAAGGTCAACGGCTACTTCCTGTCAGACGTGGTGGGACTGGGCATGATGATGAACGCCGTGTTCCGCCAGCCGGTCCGGATGGACGCCAAGAAAGGGTATTTCAAAGAGATCAATGGTTACCCCGAGAACCTAGAGGTCGACACGCGGGTCACTTTCAACCCGTCGCAGCCGTTCCGGCTCAACCTCCCGAGCGTGCCCGATCCGCGCTACATCGAACTCGGCATCCATTACAGCATTCGTGAGCTCCCCGCGGAGCCAATGATGCCCCGGATCGAGGACGACCGCGTCGGTTACTTCACGACGTCGTTCAAGGATTTTACCCGCGTCGATGAGGAGGGATGGTTCCAGCACTACGT
>CBDVDJ010000473.1:0-3278 GCA_965372695.1 uncultured bacterium | reverse complement strand
TGGACCTTTAACAGTTCGCTTCGAGCTGTTCCTTATCGTTACAAGTTGTTGATTTATCGTATCTAATGGTACCTGATATTATCCCGTATGTCAATCGGGCTGACCGGGCGAAAACCGCGCCGTCATGCGACAAACGACTATTCAATACGTAATTGTCACGTATTCGTCGCCGTTGGGCTCGACATAAATGAACGGAATCGGATCGTCCCGGCGGTGGACGGGCCTGATGATGGCGTTCCCCGACGCCTCCAACCCCGGTACCCAATGATAATTAATGAAATAGCCGCCCAGGTGGCCCCCACCGTGCACTTCGAGACGGTTGACACTCGAGCGCACCGCCGGCGAGACCCGCCCGCTGCCCCCGCCGAGTCGCCACAACGCGTAGGGGGGCTGCGTCCAGTCCGCCGCTCGGCCGACGAGCCGGGACACGACTTTTCCGGACCGGCCGGTGGCGGTCAGGATCCAGCGGACGTCGTATAGCTCGAGGTAACCGCCGAGCGAATCGGCGTCCCATTCCTCCAGCGGACGCCCGAATGTTTCTTCCCACCGGAATGAAGTGAAGTAGTAGAGGAGGAACGTGTGCGGGAAAGGCCCGCCGATCTGTTCGACGCCGGTCATGAGAGGTAACAGCGCCGGCAGATGTGTGTCACCGTAATACATTGCCTCGCTGTCCTCGATCATCAACCGGCCCGGCGGGTGCACACGAGCCATGACGCTGTCCACCAGCGCCGCGACTTCGGGAGTGAGGGTCGTCTTGACGGTGTGGCGGTAGAACGACTTGGACTCCAGAAGTGACAGCGGGAGAATCACGAGTACCATCGAAACGAGAGCCGTCGGGCGCAGGATCCGCCGGAGGCGGCCGTGCGGCAACACGGAGGATACGGCTGACGCGGCTGTCATCGCGCCCACTCCGGCCAGCGGCGCGAGAAATATAAACGCGCTCAGGAGAAAACGGCCCGGCTCGAGCTGGTTGACGCCCGGCAGGTATACGCCCCAGCCGGCTATCAGGAACAAAAAGAAGGCGGCGGCCGAAGCCGGCAGCGCGGTAGCCAACCGCCCATCCCTGATCAGCCGGATCACGCCGGTCACGGCCAGCCCGATCATGGCGAGCGCGATCAGACACGTCGGCTTGAAGAGAATACTCGCCAATCCCCCCAGGCCGTGGATCTGGTAGTAGACTTCCGTCGTCGTTTTCATCCAGACGTAGTCGAAGAACGGCTTCAGCCACAAAACGTTGAGCGCTAACACGACGGCGCACCACGCGACCAGTATCAGCCACTTGCGGTGGCTCCAGAGACGGCGGTCGATTCCGAGGGACACGGCAAAGGGCACGGGCAACATGACGACCGCCGTTGGGTGGATGAGAAAAGTAAGTGGTCCCAGCCCGAAAAACGCTTTGACCCAGCGGCCACGCACCACCTGCCGCAGGAGACCAACGAGCAGGAAGCTGAGGTGAGAAGCGAAAACAAAAGAGAACATACCCGCATAACGAAAATCTCCTGCATACGGCCGCCCCCAGTGCCAGAAGGCAAGAAACACCAGCAGTCCCAGTGTCGACTCTCCGATCCGGAATCCCTGCATGCGGCTTCCCCAGTAGATGACGGGGATCATCGTCAGGTAAGCACAGAGAATGAACAACTTGAGCGCCCGCGCGACTCCGACCAGGGGGAAGAACGCGCAGAATGTTTCCGCCCCCTTCATGTCGAGATCGAAAATGGTGCCGCCGGGATATCCCGCCATGAAATACGGGTCGTACCGGTCGATACGAAACGTTTCCCAGAAAACTTCCCGCGCGCGGACCGCCTGATAATAATGGAACGAATGGTCGAGCGTCACCACGGGCCGGTCATTCACAATGTCCGAGAGCGGGAAGAAGTAGAGAGTGGCGAGAATGTGTACGACCAGGACGGCGAGGAAAAAACGCCGGCGGTTGCGGTGGTCGACCACGCCCCCGGGTGCGAGACGCCACAGCACGAGCGCCGCCGGAATCATCCCCGCGCACATGACGACGGCGCGAAGCGCGAGGTTGCGCTGAAATACGCCCGCTTCGAACGTACTCGCCAGAATCACGGCCGCGGCCACCGCCCCCGTCCCCCACACTATTGCCGGTATGCGATGGCCCGTCTCGGGTGTATTGTCTCCGGATCGCACGGTCACGCCCTTCCGATTCTGGGGTCGATGACGGTGAAAATCAACGCGTGACGGCTATCGCCGTCCGGTTCACTATAGCAGCATTATTCACATATTTCATCCTCGCCGTTTGAAAAACGCGGCTACCCCGGACATGGAAGTTCCTGTATTGGATTTTTCCCGGTGAAAGCGTTACCATCAGGGTCGTCGGCACCGCGGGGCTGATTCTGGCCGGCATCGCGCTTGCCACGGCACGGCATCGAATTCGCACAGTTCCTCCCGCCTCGAGGACGGTTTGATGATGGATAGTGATGATGGATAGTATCGACAAGGCAGTAGAACTGCTCGCTCCCGCGAACAAGCTGGTCGTCACGACCGGCGCGGGAATGTCGAAGGAGAGCGGGATCCCGACCTTTCGCGACGCGCCCAGTGCCCTCTGGGCCAACTTCAACCCGGAAGAACTCGCCACCCCCGAGGGGTTCAGACGCGATCCTCCACTCGTGTGGAAATGGTACGTCGAGCGGCGCGACATGATCGGCCAGGCAAAGCCGCACCCTGGACACTTCGCCGTCGCCGATCTGGAGCCGATGTACGACGAATTTTTGTTGCTCACCCAGAATATCGACAACCTGCACCGCAGGGCGGGATCGCAGAACATCGTGGAAGTCCACGGCAATATTTTTCGATACAAATGTTTCGACAATAACCACCCCGTCCCCGCAGGCGAGCTCCCGGTGTCGGGCGAAGTACCGCCACGCTGTCACTGCGGATCGATGATCCGGCCGGACGTCGTATGGTTCGGCGAGATGCTCGACCAGGACGACCTCGACCGGGCGTTCGCCGGGCTCTCATCCTGCGAGGCGATTCTGGTGGTGGGCACCTCCGGCCTCGTCTATCCGGCGGCCGGATTTCCCCACGCGGCCAGGAGCATGGGGGCAACGGTCGTGGAGGTGAACCCGGAGAAGACGCCGATCACCGACCTGGCCGACGTATTCGTCGAGTCGCCGGCCGGAGAAGCGCTCCCGCTACTGGTCGAGCGGCTGCGGGAGGCAAGAAAACGCTAATTCCGGACCTCTCTAATCAGGCAACAAACTGCTCGCGCGAAGGCCGGAATATGGGTATAATATATGCTAGTCGTATCCCCTTGA
>CBDVDJ010000472.1:0-3279 GCA_965372695.1 uncultured bacterium | reverse complement strand
CGCCATGGAAGTCCGGGTCGTTGCCGACCCGCATAGATACAATCACCTCGGCCGGACCAGCTTAAATCAGTACGGCCCGCGGGCGGTCCGAGGGCGCGCCGGCGACAAGGGCGTTCATTACCGGGTGGCGACAAAGAAGACAATTTTGTCACATAATTATGTGTTGCATAATCAGTTACACTTCTTATCATGGAGATACTCATACAGATTTCCGTGTTCTCTGGCAGCGGACACTATCGGAAGCCAAAAGCGCTTTTGCGGCGTCCCCCGACACGAACGCGGTACCGCCACCCCAAAGAGGAACACGACTTGCTGACTCCGCGGAAATATCGCCGGGAAGTGCACCATGACCATTGACCAGATCGCATACCTGGGCGTGATCGCCGTCGCCGTTGCGATAGTCGCTGGCTATATATGGCGGTATCGCTCCGCCACGAAACGCGCGCGCCGGACGCTGCAGAAATCCGTCGACGCCGGAATGAACGAACCAGTCACGCTCCATCCGGAGGTGTCTCCCAACCGCTGCATCGGTACCGGGAGTTGCATGAAGGCCTGTCCGGAGGGCGAAATCATCGGCATCGTTAACGGGCGGTTTTCCCTGCTCGCGCCGAACAAGTGCATCGGCCACGGCGCGTGTCTCACCTCCTGCCCCGTCGACGCCATTTCGCTCGTCTTCGGTACCGCGAGGCGCGGAGTCGACATTCCCCACGTCCGGGAAAACTTCGAAACCAATGTCGACGGGATTTTCATCGCCGGCGAGCTCGGAGGAATGGGACTGATCCGCAACGCGGTAGCGCAGGGGAAACAAGCCGTCGAAAACATCGCCCAGCGGTCCAGGAGCGGCGACAAGTCGGTCCGCGACGTTTTAATCGTCGGCGCCGGCCCCGCCGGCCTGTCGGCGACACTCCAGGCCGCAAAATCCGGCCTCGACTACCTCACCATCGACCAGGAGGACATCGGGGGAACGGTGCTCACGTACCCGCGGCAGAAAATCGTCATGACGCAACCGATGGATATCCCGCTCTACGGCAAGTACTCGCAGCGCAAGATCCAGAAAGAGGAGCTGCTCGAGTTGTGGAAGGACATCATCGCCCGGACGAGCGTCAACGTCCAGACGCACGAACGGCTCGAGTCGGTCACCCGCAACAACGGATATTTCGAGGTGACCACGTCGAACGACCGTTATGCGGCGAAACACGTTCTGCTCGCAATCGGCCGGCGCGGAACTCCGCGCAAGCTCAACGTGCCGGGAGAGACATCGTCGAAAGTCACCTACCGGTTGCTCGAACCCGAACAGTACCGCGGCCGCAAACTGCTCGTCGTGGGCGGCGGTGACAGCGCGGTCGAGGCGGCCCTGGCGCTCGCCGGCGAATCCGGCACCGAAGTCACGCTGAGCTACCGGAAGGATGCCTTTTCCAGGATCAAGGAAGACAACCTGGAGCGCATATCCGCCGCCGTCGAGAGCGGCGCCGTGAACTCCATGCTCCGTTCCAAGGTCGACAGCATCGACAACGAGACCGTGACCGTCACGCGCGAGGATCGGACAGAAGTGATCTCAAACGATTACGTGTTCGTTTTTATCGGCGGCGAACTGCCCACGCCGTTTCTCGAGAAAATGGGCATCCGCATCGAAACCAAGTTTGGCGAGCGATGAAACTTTTTTCATTCGATACAGTTCTCAAAGCGTTTTATGCCGCGGGACTTTGCCTCGTGCTGGCCGTGCTGTTCACCGGCCTGCCCTATTACCTGCTCCCACTGGGGGAACGCCCGCACACCGACATGCACACCCAGCTCAAACCGGCGGGCATCTGGGGGCACGGACTGGGCATCATCGGCACGGCGATGGTCCTTCTCCTGCTCCTCTACTCGGCGCGGAAACGCTTGTTGATGGGTCTGCGGTTCGGAAAACTGCGGCGGTGGCTGGATATCCACATCTTCTTCGGTATCATGGGCCCACTGCTGATCACGTTGCACACGGCGATGAAATTCAGCGGGATCGTCTCCATCAGTTACTTCTCGATGCTCGCCGTCGCCTTCAGCGGCGTATTCGGACGCTACGTCTACATGCAGATACCGCGCGACAACCGCGGACACGCGCTCGGGCTCGAAGACGCCCGCGAAAACCTGGCCGGGATACAGCGGGCGCTCGTGGAAGAGCTCAACGCGTCTCCCGAGGCGATCAGCGCGATCGAGGAATTCGCGTCCCGGGCCGGCGCCACCGCCGGTTCGAAGTTTCGCGGCGTCCTGGTATCGATGCGCGATGACCTGACCATCAACCGGCGCGCGCGCCGGCTACGCCGGCGGCTCACCGGAGGAAAGAACCCGGTGCCGAAAAACATCATCAACCAGGTCATCTCGCTCGCCCGGGAATCGTCGATTCTCCAGCGGCGCGTGGTGATGCTCGATTCGATGAGCGACCTGCTCCATTACTGGCACGTATTTCACAAACCTTTTGCTTACGTGATGCTCTTTATCATGGTGATACACGTCGGTGTCGCCGTGGCATTCGGATATACATGGATATTCTGAGACGCATTTTGTTTCTAGCGCTCACCGCCACCGCGGTCGTCGCGCCGGCGTCGGCGCTCGCGCAGATCTCGCCCGGAGAGCTGTCACGGGCCCACGCCAACCTCGAGGGCATGCGAAACTGCCTCAAGTGCCACGACCTCGGAGAGGGACCCAGCGACAACAAGTGCATGGAGTGCCACGATGAGATCGCCTGGAGTCTGGGGCGGGACCGCGGTTTTCATCGCGGCGTGGCCGGAGACGGCAAAAAGGAATGCTACGAATGCCACAGCGAGCACGCAGGGAGGGATTTTCAACTGGTCCACTGGCCGGGGGGAGTCAACTCGTTCGATCATTCCAGCGCCGGGTACGAACTGGCGGGCAAGCACGCCGGGCGCAAGTGCCGCGACTGCCACAAGAGCGGCTTCATCCAGGAGGACCTCTCGCGCTTCGGCGATCACGTCAAGGCCAACCGGACATATCTCGGTCTGGGGACTGCGTGCCTCGACTGTCACTCCGACCCGCACCGCGGCCAGTTGCAGGGAGACTGCACCGGTTGTCACACCAACGACGGATGGAAACCCGTTCCCGGCTTCGACCACGCCCGCACGGCGTTTGTGCTGACGGGCCGGCACGTCCGTCTGAAGTGCGTCAAATGCCACCCGACGGTCGAGGCGAAAAACGCGGATTATCCACAGAGCGCTTCCTTTGTCCGTTACACGGGGCTGGCCCATAACAACTGTACACCGTGCCACACCGACGTCCACAAGGGCA
>CBDVDJ010000471.1:0-3294 GCA_965372695.1 uncultured bacterium | reverse complement strand
CGCCTTCCTCGATGCCCTTTTCCCTGGCCGTGTCCGTGTGCATCTGAACCGCGTAAACGAACGGGTCTTCCTGCCCCACTTCGTCGAGCCAGGGGTTCTGTTGCGTCATGGAGTTGCAGTGCATGACGGCTCGCCAGTAAAACGTGTTCATGTCGTATTCCGGCTTGTCCTCGGAGTGGGTCGGACACGGGTACCAGTCGGCGAGCGCCTTGAACCGCGACCAGTCGAAGTCGAAGAAGTCTTTCCCGTCGTACTTCTTCCACAACTCATCGATCTTCTCGCCCGAGTCGATAAAGTATTCGAAGTAGACCGGCACGCGAGAGGGGTTGAACCACTTCCAGTACACGTCCTCCATTTTCTTGGGCCACGTGAAGACGCCCGTCTTGCGAACGTGTTCGAGGCCGTGCTCCTCGCCGAAACGGTCTTTCAGGAGGCGGTCGGTGATGTCCTCCCAGGAGTGAACCACACTTCCGTCCTCGACCAGCTTGTACTTCTCGTCCAGATCGCCGCCGTAGCGCACGCCGATCGAATCGTTGAGCCCCTTATAAAACTTGCCGTGGATACCGAGGCGCTCGCTGATCTCCAGCATCACCTGGTTGAAGTCACGCCGCTCGAAGAGCGGTTCGATGACCGGCTGCCGGATCGTCCAGCCCCAGTCGTCCTCGCCCTGCGGATGGGAAAACGTCGATGGAAAGCTGACCGCCGGCGAGTAGCGCTCGAGATAACACGAGTCGGGCAGCACGATGTCCGCCACCGCTTCTTCGAACTCGGTGATATAGAGCTGGAAGGAAAAAATAAAGTTGAACTTTTTGAGAAAGTTCTCCGTCACCGTTTCGGAGTTGCCCATCGTCATCACCGAGTTGGAGCCGAAATTGGCCATTACGTCGGGCCGGTACGGAATATCAAAGCGTTCCAGCATCTCGAACCACCTGGGGTTGGTGATGGTGAACGCGTTGTAGATCGACGTGGGAAACATGTCGTGAAGGTCGAGCCGCGTCGGCGGCTTGGGCTCGCGCAAGGGATAGGGCTTGTGGTCGTAAACCCACGCGCCCGCCACGAGCAGTCCGTCGGGACACGGGTACGGGATCTGGTACGGTTTTCCCGTGCCTTCGTAGCCGCTGCAGACGGACGCTCCCAGCCCCATTGCGCTCCCGTAGGTATCGGCCGCGCCGACCATGTGGTTGACCATGTCGATGGAGAGGCACGTCCACCCCGAGTTCGTGTGCCCCTGGGCCCCGCGGAAGAAGTGTGTGGCCACGGGACGTTTGGGGACCTTCTTCGGCCCCATGCTCGTCTCGATGGTCACCGTCGACCCGATCTCGGCCGCCTCACCGAATTCCTTTGCGATGCGGCTGACCGTTGCCGCCGGCACCCAGGTGATCTTCTCGACGTATTCCGGGGTATATTTCTTGACGTGCTCTTTGAGAAGCTCGAACGCCGGCCGGCATTCGACGCCATCGACACTCCAGGTGCCGGTCAGCGCCACCTCGTGCGCCTCGTCCTCGTACTCCACCCGCGTGACCGACGGGTCGTTGTGGATCTTCGGGCAATTGTCGACCACGTCCCACACGAGCGGGTTGTTCGTTTCCTTGTCGCGCATGTAACGCCCGTCCGACGGACGGATCAGGTAGGGGCTGTTCGTTTTGTACATCAGGTATTCGGCGTCGTAGATGCCGTGCTCGTTGAGAAGCGAGTTGACCAGCCCCAGCGCGAGGGCGCCATCGGTGCCGACGCGGATGGGAACCCACTCGTGCGCCTTGGACGCCTGAGAGCTCTGGAACGGATCGAACACCACGTTCTTGAAACCGCGCGCGCGCGCGTCGGCGACCTGGGTCGCGTTCTGTACGGCGACGTGCCCCGCCCCGTGCCCCTTCGAACAACCAAAGTTGAGCGCGTAATTACAATGGGCGAAGTCCGGTATGATCGACCACGACACGTGCATGATCCCGTTCATGAAATGCGCGCCGTTTCCGCAGTGGAGACCTCCGCCGGACACCCAGTAGTTGGGTGTACCAAAGCCCTTCATGAAACCGATCACGCCGAACCGGATCTCTGAGGCCTGCGTGGTCGTCGCCTGGAAGAACAAACCCCTCGGGTCTCGCTCCTGGCACTCCCGGAGTTTTTTTACGATGATCTCGTATGCCTCTTCCCACGAGATCCGCTCGAATTTGGGATCGACGCCGAGTCCCTTTTCAGGATTGGTTCTCTTGAGCGGATAGTTAACCCGATAAGGATCGTAGAGCAGTTGAGGAGAGGCGAGTCCCTTCACGCATATGTGGCCGCGCCCCGTGGGCGCGTCGGGGTTGCCCGCGATCTCGGTAATGACACCGTTCTGGCGGCGGACCTTGATTCCACACATGCAGTAGCATTGACCGCAACTGGTCGGAATCCAGACATCTTCCTCAACACGGGCTTGTGGCGATCGGGCCATGATTGACTCCTGCTTGGAATAAGGTAGGGCCGGCACGTCACCGGCTATTTCGGATAATAGATTCTACAATTCGTCTATTAACGGGGTCAAACAATTTTAACGAACGTTCGTGCGATTTTCTCCCCCGCCGGGGGGGGGGCGGGAAAGGCTATGGGCGGTAAGGGGTTATGGACATGGCCGTTAGGAGGTCGGGTCGGGGTGGATTTCTGGATGCCGGGCTCCAGCAACGGGCCCCCGGGGTGAACCCCGGGGGCCTCGTCCTGCACCCTCTACCCTTCGGGCATGGGACACATTGTATGACATTAATGTGCCCTCTATTTGAGAAGGACCATTTTGCGGGTACGCGTGAAGTCTGGTGTGACCAGTTTGTAGAAGTAGATACCGCTCGACACCATCTGTCCCGCGTCGTTGTGGCCGTTCCAGACCACCTTGTGTTTGAGACCCGGCGCGCGAACGTCGTTGACCAGCGTGCGCACCAGCTGCCCCGCGACGTTGAACACCCGCAGGCTGACCTGCGACCGCTGCCCCACCGTGTACACTATCGTCGTCACGGGGTTGAACGGGTTGGGGTAGTTCTGCGCGAGGGATGCCGCCGGCGGTGGGTCGCCGGCGCCAACCGGGTAGCTGACCAGGTTTCCCAGCCACAGGATGATGTCCTGGAGGTGCTCCGAACGAGCCGGCACGCCCGTTGGCCGCGCGTCCCGGATGTAGTGGTAGCTGAAACCGGACAACACGACACCCATTTCGGAGCCAACCGAATTGGTCGTCTTCTGCGCCACGACGGCGCCCTCATCCGCGAGGCTGAAGCCGTCGTACTTCATATGTGTCTGCGCGACACCGGTGGGAGCGAGCACGTCGAAGTC
>CBDVDJ010000470.1:0-3302 GCA_965372695.1 uncultured bacterium | reverse complement strand
GATGGACGTGCTGGTGTCGCAGGGCTCGCTGCGGATCGAGCAAGTGGATATCAGAGCCATTGGGGCCCTCCCCATGTCCTACGAAAGAAGAAATTTCGAGCCGGTGTGGACCGACCCGAAAGGACTCGAAGAGATCAGGAAGATGATCGCCGCGTCGGCCGACGACGGCCTCATTCCCGAAGATTACCACGCGGCCGCGATCGATGAGATTGCCGATAAACAGTATGACGGATTGAGTCCGGCGCGCGCGGCGGACCTCGACATTCTGTGCACTGATGCACTCATGACACTGGCGTATCACCTGAAGTTCGGGAAGGTCGACCCGGAGCGCCTCTTCACCGCCTGGAATATATACGAGGACGTGGGCGAGCTCTCCGAGATCATCGAGCGGACGGTGGCGGTCATGGAGGGCGGCTCCGCTGCCGTCGCCCGGACGATCGACGAGATCAGGCCGGAGCTGGATATATATCGATCACTCTCAAAGGCGTTGGTCGAGTACCGGAGGATCGAAGGGGAGGGAGGCTGGCCGGCGGTACCCGACGGCGATGTGCTGAAGGAGGGCGCGCGGAATCAGCGGGTCGCAACGCTTCGCAAGAGGCTCGCCGTCACCGGCGACCTCGCGCCCGGACAAACGGACCATGGCTTGTTCGACGAGGCGCTGGTCGAGGGAGTCGAACGCTTCCAGAAGCGTCACGGTCTGGACTTGGACGGCGCCGTGGGACCTGCGACGCTCGCGGCACTCAATGTACCGGTATCCGAGAAGATAGACCGGATCCGGGTCAACCTGGAGCGTCTCCGGTGGGTGTTGCAGGACGATTCTCCCACTTTTGTCGTGGTTAATATCGCCGGATTCGAAGTGTTCTACGTGAAGGATGAGGAACTCGTCTGGCGTTCCCGGGCGCAAGTTGGCAAAGAAGTTCGCGAGACCCCGGTATTTCGCGAGGACATGAAGTACCTCGTATTCAACCCCACATGGACCGTGCCTCCGTTGCTTCTGAAACAGGACATTATCCCGAAAGCGGCAGAGGATCCGGCATATCTCGACAGAGAGAATATCAGGGTAATCGATCGTGAGGGCAGAGTCATCCCCGCTGCAGAGGTAGACTGGAAGAAGTATCTCAACAGCGGCTTTCCCTACACCCTGCGACAGGATCCCGGTCCAAACAACGCGCTGGGCCGGGTCAAGTTTATCTTCCCCAACAAATATTTTGTCTACCTCCACGACACCCCGAGCCGCTCTCTTTTCTCCCGATCCAAAAGGACGTTCAGCTCCGGCTGCATAAGAGTCGAGCACCCGCTCGAGTTCGCCGAGATCCTTCTGAATGATCCGGAACGATGGAATATCGATAAGATCGAGGATCTCATAGAATCGGCAGAGACCAAGACCGTACACCTCGTACAGCCGTTGCCCGTATTTCTTCTTTACTGGACCGCATTTGTTGATGACGGCGCAATCAATTTCCGCGAAGATATATATGGGAGAGATAAACCCGTCCTCGCCGGCTTGGACGGCGAGATTCGACCGAGGGACCGGCATATCAACCAGCAAGGTCGGTAACTCCGCATCCGGCCCTTGCGGTCGTGAAACGAAAGGAGTCGTGGCCATGAAGAAGTCCGCCTGGATTTTGTTGTGCTGCTTTATCTGTATTTCCGTGGGATCCTGTACAAAGAAAGAAGGTGCTGAAGAAACCTCTACACCGAAAGAGTCCACCGAAGCCGCCGAAGAAGTTGCTATTGTCGGTAAATGGCAAGTGACGGAGTGGAAAGCCGATCACGTCGATCAAATCGAGATGTGGCGCATTGGAGACTTGACAGTGGAGTTCCGGGCCGATGGCTCGATGGAGTCGAAGCTGGTGTACAGCGACGGAAGTGAGCGGACTTCGGGGGGCACGTGGAAGAGAAGCAAGGACAAACTGGAAATCAACGTCAAGGGCGGGGGCGAGACGGAAGGCGACGAGCCCTTCGAGAGAACCCGGGAATTTACTATCGGCGAATTGACCGCCGGTGAATTCGCGGTACGCGCTGAGATCGGCCCGGCCGGAAAGCCGATCGTGATTACCTACAAAGGCCAACGCATACCGGCTCCCGGAGAGTAGACAAAGCAGGAGGTTCCTTCGCATGGAAGATTCGACGCTCACGTTCGTTGTCTGGGCTTTGACGCTGGGCGCGGTCAGCTCAGTGTCGTTGCCTCTTGGGTCACTCGTGGGCCTCAACGTGTGTTTCAAACAGCGGTACATAGCGATCTTTGCGGCGTTCGGTGCCGGTGCGTTGATCGCGGCGCTCAGCGTGGAACTCGTGGCACCCACGGCAATTGCCCTCAACGAGCCGGAGCACGCCGCAGGCGCCGCCCATGCCCGCGCCAACTTCTTTGCCTTGCTCGTTGGTGGTGTGCTCGGAGGTTTGCTGTTCGTGGCGCTGGACGCCGTGGTCAACAAGCAAGGCGGCTACCTGCGCAAGACCTCCACGACGCTGGCGCACATGGCAAAACGTCGCCGCGAAGAGGTGCGCGAGATGATGCAGGAGGTGCTCGAAGTTCGCCCCTTTGACGCGCTGCCAGGCGAGATGGCGGAGGTGGTAGCAGGCATGCTGACACCCGTGAACTTCAAGCAGGACGAGCTGGTCTCGGGCGCTGGCGTCGAAGTCTCCCACGCGTACATCGTGTTGGAAGGAGAGGTGGACGCCGAGGGGGTCCACGGTAAACTCGCTGCAACCTTTGGACCGGGGACGCTGATTGGCGTGGTTCCGCTGTTTGTCCCCGAAATGACGAACCTGGGGACGGTAAGGGCGAAGAGCGATCTGAGGTGCCTCGCGCTGAAGCGTGAAGACGTCGACCACCTCCGTGCCTTGTCTCCCGAGTTCGACGAAGCCTGCCGCGACCTGGCCGGTGAACGTATGGATCAGCTCGAGCAGCACCTGACCTCACGGCTCGATGAAGCTGTCGAGTGGACCCGCTCAGCCGCCTCAGCCCTGCGACTCGGAGCAGAAGTGCCGGCGCTCGCGATCCGCCGCGCCCATGCGGAACACAAGGGCTCGCCCCTGGCCGTCTGGCTGGGAATCCTGCTCGACGGCATCCCCGAGAGCATCGTCATTGGCGCCGGGCTCTTTGTGGTGATCGCGGCTCATCCCGCGGGTGATTCCCTGGGGTTCGTGCACGTGATCCCGTACACACTGATTGCCGGGCTGTTTCTATCCAATTTTCCAGAGGCGCTGTCGAGTTCGGCCAACATGCTGGCTGTGGGCTGGACCAAGCGCCGGATTTTTCTCATGTGGTTTGCGCTTATGGTGATGACGGCCGTGGGGGC
>CBDVDJ010000469.1:0-3306 GCA_965372695.1 uncultured bacterium | reverse complement strand
TCGTCCGTTCGAATTTCTTCTTCGCCATCTGGCCATTCCTCCTGTAATAAATTTCCTGGAGCCCTCGACCGGACTTGAACCGGTGACCTTTTGCTTACCATGCAAATGCTCTACCAGCTGAGCTACGAGGGCTTTGAGTCTCGACCAAACCGATTAACCAACTCGACGACAGAGCGTCCCCTGCGTTCCGGTAATCTGGAGCGGGAAACGGGACTCGAACCCGCGACCCTCAGCTTGGAAGGCTGATGCTCTAGCCAACTGAGCTATTCCCGCTCTTAAAAAGCGGTGGTGGGGAGGGGAGGATTCGAACCTCCGAAGGCATCGCCGACAGATTTACAGTCTGTTCCCTTTGGCCACTCGGGAACCTCCCCGATACCCAAAACTATTTTTGTATATTTGTTGCCGTTGCTCCGCCGGATGCAGAAAGAACTCCCCAAAAACATAAGAGACACTATCCCCGCTACACCGTGCGGTATTCCATCGGGAATGCGTATCCGTTTCTTATGCGCTTGGTGTTTAGTACGAACTTTAGGTTTTTAGAGAAGCGATGGGTCTTCCCGCGGTCGCGACGCACTCTAATCCTGGAGCTGGCGAAGGGACTTGAACCCCCAACCTCCTCATTACAAATGAGGTGCTCTACCATTGAGCTACGCCAGCCGAAATCACCGTAACTCCATTTTAAATATACGGCAGAGAAAGGGTATACTAAGCCTTCTCCTCCAAAATTGTCAAGCCTAAAAATACCAGAAACTTCTGTAAAGTCAACGGCTGGCATGAAAATAAGTGAGAAAAAAATTGTGGATAACTTCTGTTATCCTGCCGCGCCTTCTGTGGATAACTTTACCGTTCCCGCCGATGGCGCGGAAGGATACCTGCGGCAGCTGATACAGCGAGCGAAGACGCTCGCAGCATAGCTGCCGCGAAGACAAGAATCTGAAAAACAGGAGATTACCCCACCCTACCCATTGTGAAACAACAGGTTACCCCACTCTGCCCATTGTATAAAAATAAGTTACCTTACGCCTTGCGGACTCGGGGGCCTTCGGGGGTGTCTTCGATGGTGTAGCCGGCGGCGATGATGGCGTCGCGAAGCTGATCGGCTTTCTGGAAGTCCTTGTCTTTTCTTGCGTTCTGGCGTTCTTCGAGCATCGCGAGAATGTCGGCTGGCACGTCCTCTACGCCGCGCGGAAAACCGTCCCTGAAGAGCCCGAGGATGGTATCGAACTCGGTAATGGTGCGCCGGAACGCCTCCAGGGCATCGCGATCCCGGGAGAGGGCGGGGCCGTTCGAGTCGAGCAGAACGTTGTAAGTCTTTATCAGATCGAAGATCTGGCCGATGGCGCCGGCGCTGTTGAAGTCGTCGTCCATGGCGGCGATAAACCGCTTCTTCGTCTTTTCGACGGCTTCCCTGAGGTCGTTGCCGGCGGGGGTCGAGACCCCCGGAATGTCTCCGAGGCGGTCGAGGGACTCGGAAACGGACTGGCAGGCGTTGGTCAGCCGTTCGTACCCCTTTTCGGCTTCCTCGAGGCGTTCCCGCGAGAATTCGCTCTGCGAGCGGAAGTGCGTCGAGAGCAGGTAAAACCGGACGACGACCCCTTCATACTCCTTGAGGACATCTTCCATGGCGAAGAAGTGCCCGGTGGATTTGGACATTTTTTCGCCGCGCAAATTCAGTAACCCGTTATGAAGCCAGTATTTAGCAAATGGCTTGCCGTTGGCGCACTCCGACTGGGCGATCTCGTTCTCGTGGTGCGGAAAGATGAGGTCCTCGCCGCCGCCGTGAAAGTCGAACGTCTCGCCGAGGTACTTCATCGACATCGCCGAGCACTCGATGTGCCAGCCGGGGCGTCCCCGCCCCCAGGGGCTCTCCCACCCGGGCTCGGGATCCACGGAGCCCTTCCAGAGGGCGAAATCGAGTGGATCTTCTTTGGTTTCACCGACTTCGATACGGGCGCCGCTCACGAGGTCGTCTATGTTCCGTCGTGACAACTTGCCGTAGTCTTTCATCGACCGCACGCGGAAATAGACGTCTCCACCCGCCGCGTAGGCGTGGCCCTTTTCCACGAGGCGCCCGATGATATCGATGATCTCGGGGATGTGCCGGGTGGCGTAGGGATATTCGGTCGCCGGTTTGATATTGAGTGCGGCGGCGGCGGCGTGATACGCCTCGATGTTTCTCCTGGCGACTTCGGTGTACTCGATGCCCTCGTCGGCCGCCTTGTCGATGATTTTGTCGTCGATGTCGGTGAAATTCTGAATGTACGTCACGTCGTAGCCGCTGTGCTCGAGATACCGGCGCACCATGTCGCCCGAAACGAACGCGAGCATGTGCCCCATGTGCGGGCGGTCCTGTACCGTCATCCCGCAGAAATAAATACCGGCCTTGCCCGGGGTCACCGGTTCGAACTCCACCTTCTTCTGTTTGAATGTATCGTAGACCTTCAGTGCCATGATCGGATCCTCGCCGTCTATGCTTCGAACACAAACGTCCCCGCGCGGGGGGGACGCCTCACACCATCGACAATGATAACAGGTTACTTATTGATAGATAAGCGCAAAATACGGTCGACGAGCTCCGTATAGCCGATACCGGCACTTTTGGCGGCTTTGGGAACGAGACTGTTCGCCGTCATCCCGGGCAGCGTGTTCACCTCGAGGAAGAAGTGGCGGCCCTGTTCGTCGAGCCGGAAATCGACGCGCCCGTACACCTCGCACCCGAGCGTGTGGAACGCGCGCCGCGCGGACTCGGCGACGGCCTGCGCCACCGCCTCGTCGAGGGGTGCCGGTACGAGGTATTCGGTGGCGCCGCTCTGGTACTTGTGGAAATAGTCGTAGAGCCCCGACTTCGGACGGATCTCCAGCAGCGGCAGGTCTTCGCCCTCGAGTATCGCCGCCGTGATCTCGGCCCCCGGGATGTACTCCTCGACGATCACGTTGTCGTCGAACCGGAAGGCGCGTTCGACGGCCTCATCGAGATCCACGCGCGAAGCGACCACCGTCAGGCCGACACTCGACCCCTGGTTGTTCGGCTTGACGACGACGGGGAGCTGGAGTGAGTCGAGTATCTGTGTCGCAAACGAACCTTCGTCACCCACCGGGCGCTTGCGGTGGAGAAACACCGACTTCGCCCCCCCAACCCCGACCGACTGCGCCATGTGCTTCGAACGGTACTTGTCCATCGCCAGCGCACACGCTTCCATCCCGCTGCCCGTCGAGGGGATGCCGGCAAAGGCCAGGATCGCCTGGACGGTACCGTCTTCACCGGTACCGCCGTGGAGAGCGTTGAGGACTATGTCGATACCCGAC
>CBDVDJ010000468.1:0-3309 GCA_965372695.1 uncultured bacterium | reverse complement strand
CGAAGCGCCCGAACCCCCGGTCGCGCTCCGGCGGTTTGCCGACGCTCTTGTCGGAGTAGCGCGCGATCTGATCTGGCCGAAGGGCGGGATCGTTTGGTGTCGAAGAATTTGGCATGATGATATCTCGCGCAAATTATATGGATTGATTATTTTACTTCCAAGTACTTTTGTTCGCGGCGGATTCACGGGCGCCACTCCGGCGGGCCGCCGGCCACGATATGTCTGTGCAGCGCCGGGAACCAGGCCGCCGCCAAAGTTGTAAGATTAAATAACATTGACACTTGGCGAGTCGTCGGCTAGGATGACGCTTTCTCGCCCTGTCCGCAGAAATCCGGAGGAAAACGCTTGATCGAAGTCGAGGGACTGACCAGATATTACGGCTCCCACGCCGCCGTCAAGGATGTCTCGTTCCGCGCCGGCAAGGGCGAGATCCTCGGGTTCCTCGGCCCCAACGGCGCGGGCAAGACGACGACGATGCGGATGCTCACGTGCTTTCTGCCCCCAAGCGGCGGGACGGCCCGCATCGCCGGCCACGATATCCTCGAAAACTCATTGGCCGTGCGGCAAAGTATCGGGTACCTGCCGGAAAACGTCCCTCTCTACGGCGACCTGACCGTTTCCGCCTATCTCGACTTTGTGGGTACGCTCAAAGGACTGGAGAGATCGGTTCGTGCCGCACGAGCCGCCGGCGTCATGGAAGAATGCGGCGTCGCCGACGTGGCCAACCGTCCCATCGGTACGCTGTCACGCGGGTACCGGCAGCGCGTGGGACTCGCCCAGGCCCTTCTCGGTGACCCGGAAGTACTGATTCTCGACGAACCTACCGTGGGACTCGATCCCAGGCAGATCATCGAGATCCGTAATCTCATCAAGAACCTCGCCGGCGAACGAACCATCATACTCAGCACGCACATTCTTCCCGAAGTGAGCCTCATCTGCCAGCGCGTGATCATCATTAACAAGGGCGTGCTGGTCACGGACGACACAACGGAAAACCTCGGCAGACACCTCGGCCACACCACCAGCGTCGAGGTCCTGGTGCGGGGCGATTACGACCGCATGCGCGCCGAGATAGGGGGCATCGACGACGTGGCCGGCGTCAGACGGCTCGAAGAGCTGTCCCCGGACGTGGTACGTATCGCCGTCGACCCCCGGGGCGATGCGGACATCCGGGAAGCCGTTTCGGGCCGGCTGGTGTCGACGGGGTTCGGAGTACTCGAGCTCCAGTCACAATCGGTCAGCCTCGAAGACATTTTCGTCGAACTCGTCACCGACGAGGGCGCCGTTGACCACACCGCCGGAGAGGAGGAGCCGGGATGACAACTTCGCGTACCGGCGCCATCTTCCGGCGCGAGCTCCTCTATTTTTTCAATTCGGCGGTCGCCTATGCGGTCATCACGGTCTTCATTCTGCTGGCCGGATATTTCTTCTACAACCTCCTGGGTTATTACAACCTGGCCTCGATCAAGGCCATGCAGAACCTGGCCGGAGCCCAGGGTATGAACCTGACCGACGGCGTGGTTAGACCGCTGCTCGGCAACATCTCGGTCATCATGATCCTGATTCTCCCGCTCCTCACCATGCGCCTGCTGTCGGAGGAAAGGCGGACAGGAACGGCGGAACTCCTCTTCACCTTTCCGATATCGGACTGGGACGCGATCCTCGGCAAATATCTGGCGACGCTGACAGTCTACGCCGTCATGTTATTACTGACGCTGCTCTATCCACTCTTGATGTTCAAATACGCCAGCCCGGAGCCCGGACCGATATTCACAGGCTATCTGGGGCTGTTCCTGTTCGGCGCCGCCTATACGGCCATGGGGCTTTTCTTCTCTTCTCTCTCGGACAACCAGCTCGTCGCCGGTGTGGCGACGTTCGGCTGCGGCTTGCTGTTCCTCATCATCTCGTGGTTGACGCCGTTCGTATCCCCCGCGACTGCTACCGTTCTCAACCAGCTATCGATTATGGAACACTTCGACAGCTTTTCCATGGGAGTACTGGACAGCAACGATGTCGTTTATTACCTGAACTTCACGGCGTTCTTCCTGTTCCTCACGTCGCGCGTCCTGGACTCGAACCGCTGGCGGAGTGGATAGAAGTGAAAGAGACCGTATTCAGAGTTGCAGCCGCCCTGGGCCTGTTTCTGCTGATCGCGGGGACGGCACTTTTTCCGGTGGGTATACCCGGCGATCGTTTACCGCCGGTGTTACTGACGGCGGGAGCCGTCCTGCTCGCCGTCACCGCTGTGTTCAACGCGCGGTCGATCATCGCATTTTTTGGCAAGCGTTCTGCGCGCCACGGCGCCAACGCGATCTTGATGACGTTGCTTTTCACCGCGATCCTCGTCGTCATCCAGGCGATCTCGGTGCGTAACACGCACCGTCGAGATGTGACGCGGAACCAGCGACACACGCTGTCCGAACAAACCCGGTCGCTCCTCGGACAGCTCGACGACGAAATTGTATTCACAGCGTTCGTCCGCAAACAGACGAACGAGTGGTACGGGGCCGAACAACTGTTGCGGATGTACTCGGCCCACGGAAACAACGTGAGCTGGGATCGAATCGACCCCGACGAAAAACCCCATATCGCGGAACGGTACCGCGCGCGCGCCGGAGAAGTGGTGGTCGAGTACAAGGACAACTCGCGAACGGCGAATGGACTATCGGAGGAAAAGCTCACCAACGCCCTCCTGTTCGCGAGCCGCAAGGGACAGAAGACTGTGTACTTCACCACCGGGCACGACGAGAAGCGCATCGACAGCGGGGACCGGTCCGGCTACATGCTGGCGCGGAAAGGACTGGAAAACGCCGGATTTGTCGTCCACGAACTTTCGCTGATCGACGTCGATTCGATACCCGGCGACTGCGCGGTACTGATCCTGGCGGGTCCGAAGAAGGAGTACCTGGAGACCGAGGTCAACCGGATCAATCAGTATCTCGACCGCGGGGGCAACGCCCTGTTCCTGCTCGACCCGCGACGGCCGATCGAACGCCTCGCGCCGACACTCGCCCGCTACCATATCCTGGCGGACAACTACGTACTGCTCGACGAGTTGGTCATCGTCGAAGCGGGCGAAGAGGTATTCGACGCCACCTACACCAAGATACAGAAGTACCAGCCTCATCCGATTACGCGAAACTTCCGGTCGATCACTATATTTCCGATGGCGCGCCCGTTGGCCGTCGTTCCCGTCGAGGCCGATCTCTCCGTAAGCGCGCAATATATCGCCATAACCGAACTGACGGCATGGGGCGAAACGGACCTGAGCAGCTTCAAGACCGGATCCGCCACGCGCGATGAGACAGA
>CBDVDJ010000467.1:0-3323 GCA_965372695.1 uncultured bacterium | reverse complement strand
GCTTCGCACATGGACATGGTCAGGCCCGGTCTTCTCGCTTACGGGTCTCTGCCCGGCGGGGCCGATCCGGGGACGGATTTCAAGCCTGTCCTGACGTGGAAGAGCCGGGTCGCGAGGGTGAGGCGAATGCCCGCGGGAAAGTCGGTCAGCTACGGGAGGTCGTTTACGACGCAGCGTGATACGGTGGCCGGTGTCATACCGGTAGGTTATGGCCACGGGTATCCGTACCGCTTGTCAGGCCGCGGAGAAATGCTGATCGGCGGCGCCCGCGTCCCCGTGATTGGACGCGTGACGATGGACATGACCATGGTCGATCTTACCGACCTTCCCGAGGTTCCGCCGCTGGGAGAGGAGGTCGTATTGATCGGGCGCCAGAAAGGCGCTTTCGGCGACTCGGAAATTTCGATCCATGACCTGGCCGCGTGGTCGGATACCATCGACTACGATATCATCTGCGGCCTGAGCAAGCGCGTGCCCCGGACATATTTTCGCAAGGGAAAGGTCGAAACCTACAAATCGCTGCTGGGTATCCTGCCCAATCAACTCAAGGTCTGAATTCCTCCGGGTGCCCGGCGCAAATTCAAAGCTATTGGAATTGAAAAAATTCGACCGCATACTGTGCATCGTTCTCGACGGCGTCGGCGTCGGTGAAGCGCCCGATTCGGCCCGCTACGGCGATGCCGGTTCCAACAGCGTGGGCAACACCGCCCGGGCGGTGGGCGGCCTGCGAATGCCCAACCTGGAACGTATGGGTCTGGGTAACCTGTGTGACATTTCCGGCGTAGCGCCGGCGGCGGATGCCGGCGCCCACCACGGCGTCATGCAGCCGCGGGCCGCCGGCAAGGACAGTACGACGGGGCACTGGGAGTTGATGGGGTGTGTGCTCGATGAGCCGATGCCGGTTTATCCCGGCGGTTTTCCCGATCCGGTTATCGACGAGTTTTGCCGCGTCACCGGCAGGGGGGTGCTGGGCAACAAAGCGGCGAGTGGGAAGGAGGTCATAGAGGAATTAGGGGAACACCACGTCGAAACGGGCGACCTGATCGTGTACACCTCGCAGGACAGCGTGTTTCAAATCGCCGCCCACGAGGAAATCGTGCCCGTCGAAGAGCTGTACCGGTACTGTGAGGCGGCGCGGCGGATTCTGGTTCCGCCCGTATGGGTGGGACGCGTGATCGCCAGGCCGTTCCTCGGACGCCCGGGGGGATACTACCGGACCGAACGCCGAAAGGACTTTTCCGTCGAGCCACCGCACGAAACGGTGCTCGACCGCCTCTCGGACGCCGGTCTCGACGTGGTGACGATCGGGAAAATTGACGACCTGTTCGCGGGGCGCGGGATAAAGACGGCGGTCCACACGACCGACAATCGTGACGGGATGCGAAGAACACTCGAGCGGGCTTTGGGCGAGGCGGTGTCCGGGGCGGAGTTCGTATTTACCAACCTCGTCGATTTCGACACCATGTGGGGACACCGCAACGACGCGCGCGCGTACGCCCTGGGACTCGAAGATTTCGACTCGTTTCTCAGCGAGCTCATGCCCGCGTTGGGAGACAACGATCTGATGATAGTGACATCCGACCACGGCAACGATCCCACGACACCCGGCACTGACCACAGCCGTGAGCAGGTGCCGTTGCTGGTATGGTATCAGGGGCTGGAATCCGGCCGCGAACTCGGCGTCAGGAAAACGTTCGCCGACGTCGGTGCGACGGTGGCGGAGAATTTCGGTGTGCCGCAGGGCCCCGGCGACAGTTTTCTGTCGGAAATCTGAACGGGAGGAATCAATGCCTCGATTGATCGACAAACCCACCGTTGTGGAAGCGGCGGGCAACAAGGCCAAGGTGATCGACGAATTCGTCGGTCGCGTCAGTACCGGGACGGACAAGGTCAGCGTAGCCAGGATGCACAGCCCGGCGGGTTGGGTCGAACCGGGGCAGACACCGGAATTCGACGAGTATACCGTGGTGCTCGAGGGGGTGTTACGGGTCGAGTCCCGGGACGGCACGATCGACGTTCATGCCGGGCAGGCCGTGATTGCCAGTGCCGGGCAATGGGTCAGGTACAGCACGCCCGGCGGGCCCGCAGAATATATCGCCGTGTGCTCGCCGGCGTTCTCGCCCGGCACCGTACACCGGGGCGAATAGCGATCCGGTCAATCGGGATCCAGGGAGTTCCGGTCGAGGTCTTCGTAGCTGGCGCCGACTTCAGAGGCGGACGAACCGGTCAACGAGTGCCGATCGCAGTAGCGGCGGGGTTCAGTGCCTTCGATAAAAACTTCCCGGCGAACCTCTGAACACCCCGGGCTCATCAGAAGCCCGCTCTCTTCACAGATCACCCTGCGCACGATCCCCTCGGGCTCGGGGAACGGATCACCCTTGTGGTCGCGATAGTGTGCCATCATGATATTGGCCCACGTGGGGCATGACACGCGCCCGCCCGTCATGCGCCGGCCCATACTGCGCTTTTCATCGAAACCCGCCCAGACGCCAACGGCGATTTCCGTGCTGAAGCCGACGAACCACGCGTCGGTGCATTCGTCGGTCGTTCCCGTTTTTCCCGCCGCCGGTTCCATGAAGCCCATGCGGCGCGCGGTGCGGCCGTAACCGTTGTCGACGACGCTCTCCATGAGGTTGGTGATCATGAAGTTCGTTGGCCGGTCGAGCACTTCTTCGCGGTAGGAGAAGTTTTCCTCGAGGACCTTGCCCTCACGGTCTACGACTTTCACGACGAGTATCGGGTCAGATCGGACCCCGCCGGCCGCGATGGTCGCGTAAGCATTCGTCAACTCGATCAGCGAGACTTCGGAAACGCCGAGGGCGAGTGCGTACACGTTTTCGAGTCTGCTCTTGACGCCGAGGCGGTGCGCGCAATTGATGGCCGAAATCGGCCCCAGTGCCATCAGGAGCCGGATGGCGGCGATATTGATGGAAAAGTCCAGCGCGTGGCGCATCGAAACCTCGCCCTCGAACCGTTCGGTGAAATTGCTTGGTTTCCAGACGTCGCCATTGGGCAGGTCGAGGACGACGGGGGCATCGAGGATGATGTCAGCTGGTGTATACCCGTTTTCGATCGCGGCGAGATAGATAAACGGTTTGAATGCACTCCCGGGTTGACGCTTCGCCTGCGTGGCCCGGTTCCACTTGCTCTGTTTGAAACTGCGTCCTCCGACGAGCGCCTTGATATATCCTGTCTGGACGTCGATGGCAATTGCGGCGCCCTGGACGTAATCGGGCGGTCCCTCGTGTTCACCCTTGGCGAACAGCGTATCGTAACGGACCTTGGTATTTTCGTATTCTTTCCATGCCTCCATGCGCTGGAGC
>CBDVDJ010000466.1:0-3338 GCA_965372695.1 uncultured bacterium | reverse complement strand
TTGTGAAAACACAAAAAAGATGTCAAGGAAAAACGCCAGCGGGAAGTCGATTTGTTTAAAATAAACGGCAGAAAAAGCAAACGGCGGCAGAAACGAACAACGGCAGAAAAAGACGACAGAAATATATAGCAGAAAAAAGCCCCGGCCGCGCCTCGTCGATATAGCGGTCGTGTTTTATCGAATTGAGGCGGATTAACAGCAACGGAAAAACACGCCGAACACGATCCGTCGACATAGCGATCATGTTTTGACGAATTGACGCGGGTCAACAGCGACGGAAAAACACGCCAAACACCGACCGGCGATAAAAGGGCGACTGCTTATTGCCGAGCTGAGGATAGATCCGGGCGCGACAGCGGAAGCGCCTAGTGTTCCACGTCCGGGTCGTACCAGTCGGTCCCGTCGAGTGCCTCTACGGCGGCGCGATACCCTTCCTTGTACGCTTCCTCCCCACGGTGCATATCTTCCACGCCGAATTTGACGTCCAGCTTCGGGCGAATAAGAAGCTCGGGCGGGTCGATCGAGAGGCGCAGATCGGTGATCATGGATGCCGGAATATCGAACGACTTCATGAACAACTCTATCGTGAGTGTGCGGAATTCCTTGCGCGCGAGTTTCTTGACGCGTTCGAATATGCTCTGGTGGTGTTCGAAGTCGAGCTTGCGGTTGGGCGGCGCGGCGACGTCGACGGCGACCACGGGCTCGAGTGTCATGGTGCGGATCACGTCGACGGGCAGGTTGTTCAGCAGCCCCCCGTCGATAAACACGCGGCCGAGGTGACGGGTGGGGCTGAGGATTCCGGGCAGCGAACTGGTCGCCCTCAGCGCCGGCACGAGGGGCCCCTTGCCGAAGATAACCAGTTGACCCGTCTGGACGTCGACGGCGGTTATCTTGAGTGGAAACTTCAGCTCCTCGAATGTCGCGGGAAGATATTCCCCCAGCTTTTTCTCGATGCCCTCGCCGCCGATCATCCCTCCCATGGCGCCGAAATCGAGGAGTTCGTGGGGCTGGATCTTTTCGAATGCGCCGATAATATCATCTACAGAATAGCCGGCTCCGACCATGGCGCCCACGATGCCCCCCATGGAACACCCCGCGATCGCGTCCGGTACGAAACCACGTTCGTCCAGGGCCTTGATGACACCGAGGTGGGCGATGCCGCGGGCGCCGCCCCCACCGAGCACCAGGCCGATCTTCTTTGCCATGGTGATTCCTTTCATAAAGCGAAAAGCGGGCGGTTTCCCGCCCGCTCTTCTTCAACCGGAACCCGTAACGCTCCGCTAGATCAGTTCGAAGTACAGATCGAGACTCGTATGGGTCGCTTCTTTACCCGTCCGGAATTTCGCCCGGACCTTGTCGCCGATCTTGATCGGCGTACGGTCGACGAGATAGCTCTTCGGAAATGTCCACACTCCGGGGAGCTTGACATCGACCTGGTAGTACGGACATTCGATCTCGAGGCCGGTACCGCCGCGTTCCACCAGGGTGTACGCGTAGATATAGCCATCGAGATCCTTGACTTCTTCCCATACCATCGGCTGATGGCAGTCGGGACAGTCGGCCCGCGGCGGGAGCCAGAGCTCGCTGTTGCCCTTGCCGACCGGACAGCCGGGATTCGTGCACCGTGTCGCCATCAGCTTGCCTTCGCCGAGTCCCTTGAAGTAGGGCGTCAGCAGGCCGTAGGTGTGATAGTGCGTCCCTTCCTTGCCGAAGCGCGGGAGGTGCAGGATCCAGGCGTCGCCGGTTTCGGTGATCTCGGACGGCGTCGTGTTGAGTTTGACCTTGTCGCTCATTTCTTGCACCTCCTCTTATGCTTTCTCGAGGATCGAACAGACGACGTGGCTGCCGACACCCGCGTGCGAGATGGCCAGTCCGCGCCTGGCGTCCTTGACCTGCAGGCTCTGCCAGTCGTCCGGTTTGGTCTTGCCGTAGCGCTCCCAGAGCTCGGGATCACCGTGGAATTTATCGTACTTGTTCTGCAGTTGCCAGAACACCTCGGCGCACTGCCAGATACCCGTGGCACCGACGGCGTGCATGGTACCCAGGAGACCTCCGGAGAGGTTCGACGGGCACTTGCCGGGCTTGCCGGTGTGCGGGTTGGTGTAGTAGCAGTCCCCCGACGTGACGTAATCCTGTTCGCGTCCATAGAGCGTCAAACCGACGTCACCGTAGGTCTGGAGGTCGGAGATAGTAAACGCGTCGTGGGTTTCGATCAGGTCGAAGTCCTCGCGCGGGTCCTTGATCCCGGCCATGCCGTACGCCATGTAGGCGGCGAATCGGGTGGCGCCGAAGCTCTCGAAACCGGGCCAGCGACCGTCGTGCTCTTTCATCTCTTCGTAGAGCTCTTTGTAGTCGTCTTCGGTCTCGTTGGGCAGCAACGGAATCCGCATGGGCCGGCGGTCGCCGGTCCGCAACGTGTGGGTGCCGCCACAGGTGTAGAGCTTGACGGGGTTGTCGGTGAGTTTGTACGCGACCTCCTCCGAGCACAAGAGCGCCGCGGCCGAGCCCACGCTCATCGCACAGCACTCGAGGAACCGCAGCGGATCCGAGACAACTGCACCCTCAAGGACTTCCTCGATGGTGTGGTGTCCGGGCTGCTGCGAATAAGGCGAGTAGCAAGCGTAGAGGCGGTTCTTGACGGCGATTTCGGCGCGGACGCGTTCGTCAACGTTATACATTTCCTGGAAGCGGCGGGCCATGGGCGCGTAGTAACTGGCGTAGTTGCGCGCCAGCCGCGTCTCAAAGTCCTTACACGCCGCACAGGCGATGTAGTAGTTCCCCGTCCAGGTTTTCACCTCGTCCATGCGCTCCCAACCGAGAACGAGCGCACAGTCGGCGTAACCGCTGGCCACGTTCGTCGCCCCCACCAGCATGGCGGAGCCACCGGTCGCCCCGCCGGTCTTGATCCCGACGTTGGGCAGCAGATCCAGTCCGAGGTAGTCATGCACCTTGGATTCGCACAACAGCTGGTCCTGGAAATGGTCGGCGAATTCGCCGTAGGACGCAAAATTGATCAATCCCTTGACCTCCAAGGGATCCATTTTCAGATCATTCTCTTCCAGCATCATCCGGAATGCCATCATTGTCAGCTCTTCGAGCTTTTTCTCCGGATAGCGTTTGCGGAAGTCGGAACACCCGGCGGCTACCATATAAACAGGTCGAGACCACTTGGGTACCCGCATGTTTCCGGGTTTGAATTCGATCATGCTTCACCTCCCTGCGATGTCACGATCTTTGCAAGTTCCGGCGATAGTATCACTTCCCGCCCCACTACGCATCAAAAAACGACCGGCCCCCCAACTACCGGGTATGCATCGACGATCTGACGTCGCTTCAAG
>CBDVDJ010000465.1:0-3338 GCA_965372695.1 uncultured bacterium | reverse complement strand
GCCGTGGCACGAGACGTGCTCTATGAATTCGATTTGTTACTGAAACGGCCGTCACCGAGCGGCGCGACGGCCGCGGAGCCGGGGTCGGGCCGCACGAGGGAGGTATCTTGAAACTGAAAGTCGCCATCGTCGGGTGCGGCAAGATTGCCGACGCCCACGTCGAAGAAATCGAGAAGATCGATACTGCCGAGGTCACGGCGGTGTGCGACCTCGAGCGCCTCATGGCCGAGCAACTCGCCGTGCGTTACGGGGTGCCGGCGTATTTCGACGACTACGCCGCCATGCTCGCCGAGGCGAAGCCCGACGTGGTTCACATTACGACGCCCCCGCAGTCACACCTGCCGTTGTCGAAGCTGGCCATCGACGCCGGCGCGCACGTGTATATCGAAAAGCCCTTCACCGTAGACCACGCCGAAGCGGTCGAACTCGTCGATTACGCCCTCCGGGCGAGACGAAAGGTCGTCGTCGGTCATTCCTACGAATTCGATCCGCTCTCCGACGCGCTCCGCAAACTAGTCGACGATGGAGTCCTGGGGGAAGCGGTGCACGTCGAGAGCATGATGGGATACAACCTCTCCGGACCGTACGGAGCCGCGCTGCTCGGCGACAGCGACCACTGGATTCATCGCCTGCCGGGCAAACTGTTTCAGAACAACATCAATCACCTGATGCACAAAATCGCGTGGTTCATACCGGACGAAAAACCGGTGATCAGCGCCGTCGGCGCCCGGCGGCGCGATGTGACATTTGGCGATCTGCGCGATGACATGCTCGACGAGATGCGGGTAATTATGGCGGGGCGAAAGACGACGGCATACGCGACGTTTTCGTCGCACGCGCAGCCGCTGAAACACTGTGCCCGGGTCTACGGCACCGAGAATACCATTACCCTCGACTACGCGGTGCGTACGCTTACCATCGACCAGGGCGAGAAACTGCCCAGCGCCATCGGCCGCCTGTTGCCCACGTTCGCGCAGAGCAGGCAGTACATGCGTGCCGGTTTCAAGAACGTTTTTCGCTTCATGAAAGCGGACTATCAGTTTTTTGCCGGGATGAAGGCGCTGTTCGAACGATTTTACGACAGTATCATCGAGGACACGGACCCCCCGATCGCTTATGACGAAATTCTCCGTGTGACCGCCTGGATGGACGAGATATATGCGCAACTCGGCCAGGACGGTCGGGGAGGTGGAGAACGATGAAGGTACTGGTCACGGGAGCCAACGGTTTTCTCGGTCGCGCGTTGGTGGGGCGCCTGCTCGCCCGCGGCGTGCGCGATATTCGCTGCTTTATCCGCCTCGACGAGTACCGCTCCAGGTTCGATGGACTACAGGAGGCGTGGCCCGATGCGAGATTCGATTTCTTTACCGGCAACCTGCTTTCGCGCGACGCGATCGCGGCGGCCCTCGAGGACGTCGATATCGTCTATCATCTGGCCGCTTCGCTCAAGGGGTCACCGGCCGACATGTTTCTCAACACCGTGGTCGCATCGAACAACTTGTTGAAGGCGATCGTCGAGAAGGGGCCCGTCAAAACGGTCCTGGTCAGTTCCATGGGAGTATACGGTACGGCGGATCTGCCGTCGGGGCAGGTGATCGACGAAAACACGCCCCTGGAGCCGCATCCAGGACAGCGAGACGTCTATTCCCACGCGAAATGGCGTCAGGAAACGCTTTTTCGGGAGTACCGCGAACGGCATGATTTCCAGCTCGTTGTCCTGCGGCCGGGTGTCATTTACGGACCGGGCGGGTCTCCGATGTCGGCTCGTGTGGGGTTGAATCTCTTCGGGCTGTTCCTTCACCTGGGGGGCAGCAGCGTGATACCGCTGACGTACGTCGACAACTGTGCCGACGCGATCGCGGTGGCCTCGCTCCGTGACGACACGGGCGACGCGACGTTCAACGTGGTCGACGACGATCTGCCGACATCTCGACAGTACCTGCGCCGGTACCGCCGCGAGGTCGAACGCCTCAAGTTCGTCAAGGTGCCGTACGCCTGCATGCGCGAGATGTCGAAGGCGGTTGCGTGGTACAACAGAAAATCGCAGGGCCAGCTGCCCGCGATATTCACACCATACAAGACGGCGGGTTTGTGGAAGGGGATGTACTTCTCCAACGCGCGTCTCAAAGGCATCGGTTGGGTGCCGGCGGTTTCGACCGACGAGGGCATCTCGCGGATGTTCGCGTATTTACGTGAATCCGGCGGCGGGCCGGGGCACTGAACCCGCCGCCGCACGGGACGGCAAAAACGATGGCAAAAAAGACCGACAGGAGTGACGGCCGCATCGGAGTGACCCACGTGGTCGAGAACCTCGAAATCGGCGGCCTGGAAAAAGTCGTCCTCAGTCTGGCGCACTACCTGGATCCCCAACGGTACCGGTCGGCAATCGTCTGCCTGGGCTACGGAGGCGAGTTGTTGACGGAGGTGGAGAAGTCGGGTGTCGAGGTCCACGTGCTGGACAAGTCGCAGGGATTCGACCCGCGGTTGGTGTGGCGAATGGCGCGGTTGTTCAGACGGCTGGGCACGGACGTCGTCCACTGCCACAACCTGGGCCCGCTCGTGTACGGAGCCCTTTCGAGCAGACCGGGCGGTGCGTCCGGCGTCGTATACACGGCGCACGGCATGAAAACGTCGGCGGAGACGAAGCCGGCGATGTTCGAAAAGCTGGGATTGATCGATGACTTCGTGACGGTGTCGGACGACGCCCACCGCATCGCCATCCAGAAAGCCGGTGTCCGGGCCGACCGCGTGTTTACCGTCATCAACGGCGTGGACGTCGACCTGTTCGACCGGGTGGCGCGTGTGGACGGTTCCGTTATCGCACAGCGGCGCGAATCGATCGGTTTGCGGGCCGACGCGAAGGTGTTTGGCATCGTCGCTCGTCTGTCGCCGGCCAAGGACCACGCGACGTTGTTTCTCGCGTTCGCGCCGGTAGCCGCCGAGTTCAAAGATGCGCGGCTGGTGCTGGTCGGGGACGGGGAACTGCGCGGGGACCTCGAGTCGCGAGCTGCCGACCTGGGGCTGACGGACCAGATCGTGTTTCTGGGCAGCCGGCACGACGTACCGGAACTGCTCTCGGTTTTCGATTGTTTCGTTCTATCGTCTTACACCGAGGGACTGGCTGTGACGCTGCTCGAGGCGATGGCGTCGGGGTTGCCTGTGGTAGCGACAGACGCGGGCGGTAACGCGGAGGTGGTCAAGGACGGCCACACGGGCGTGATTGTCCCGTCGCGAGACGCGGACAGTCTCTCGCGCGGTATGCGCTGGGTGCTGGAACACGGCGACGAGGCCCTGGGGATGGGCCGACGAGGCCGCGACCGGGTGGCGGAATTGTTCAG
>CBDVDJ010000464.1:0-3342 GCA_965372695.1 uncultured bacterium | reverse complement strand
TGGAACCAAAATATCTCTGGCAGCAATTCGACGCGATTCGGAAGATTCCGCGCCCGTCCAGGCACGAGGAAAAACTCCGCAAGTACTTGCTCAAGTTCGCCAGGGATCGAAATCTGAAAGCCAAGACCGACAAGGCCGGCAACGTTGTGATCAAGGTACCCGCAACGCCGGGCCATGAAAAGGCCCCGACGATTGTTCTCCAGGGGCACATGGACATGGTCTGCGAAAAGAACAAGGACGTCAAATTCGACTTCATGAAAGATTCGATCCAGCTCGAAGTCGAAGGCGAGTGGCTCAAGGCCAAAGGCACGACGCTGGGCGCCGACAACGGCGTTGGGTTGGCGGCGGCGTTGGGAATCGCCGATGACACCGACGCGATCCACGGGCCGCTCGAGATCCTGGCCACCGTCGACGAGGAAACGGGACTGACCGGCGCGGCGGCGCTGGAGGGGGATCTTCTCGACGGCAAGACGCTCGTCAACCTCGATACAGAAGAGGTCGGAGCCGTCTACATCGGATGCGCCGGCGGCGGTGATTCGACCATTACGCTCCCGATCAAGAAACGCAAAGCGCCCGGTAACACCAGATCGATACAGGTCAAGGTGTCGGGACTGCGCGGCGGACATTCTGGAGTCGACATCCACGAGCAGCGCGGCAACGCCATCAAGGCTCTCGCGCGCATGCTGTGGAAGGTGGGGCGCGACCACTCGCTCACGCTGGTCCGGTTCGAGGGCGGCGGCCTGCATAACGCGATTCCGCGCGAGGCGTCTGCCAATTGTGTCGTCAAGGCGAACGAGTTCGAGGCGGTCGAACAGATGATAATGGACGAAGGCGCCGCCATCGCCGCCGAGCTGGTCGCGATCGACCCGGGCTTCAAAGTCGAAGTGCTGCCCGTCAAGCGGAGTTTCAAGGACATGTTCGACAAGAAGTCGAACAACGCGCTGCTCAACCTGTTAATGGCCATTCCACACGGCGTCGACACTATGAGCTTCGAGGTGCCCGGACTCGTCGAGACCTCGAACAACCTCGCGTCGGTCTGGCCCAAAAGGAGCAAAGTCGTCATCGGGACCTCTTCGCGCAGTTCCACGGCGAGCGCGCTCCAGGACGTCCGCGACCGTATCCGCGCGGCGGCCGAAATGGCGGGCGCGACGGTGAAGGAAGGCGATTCGTACCCCGGGTGGCAGCCGAACCTCGAGTCGAAAGTCCTCGCGGTGACGAAGAAAGCGGCGGAGACGGTTTTTGGCAAGGCGCCGGAGCTCAAGGCAATCCACGCCGGCCTCGAATGCGGCATCATCGGCGAAAAGATACCCGGAATGGACATGGTGTCGTTTGGTCCGCAGATCGAGTGGCCGCACTCGCCCGACGAACGGATCAGCATTCCTTCGGTCACCCAGTTCTATACGATGCTCAAAGAGGTCCTCGAGAGGCTCGCTTGACGGGAGAACGAATGCACCGCCTCGTTATTATTGCGCTCGTGATTCTGACGGCGGCGGCAACAACCAGTGTTGCCGCCGCCCAGGACGAGCGCGTCGACCATCCCGTCGACACGCCGCTCTACACGCTGCGCGGGCCTGAATTGTCCATGGTAGCGATCATCCAGACCGACATCGAGGTCGAGTACATCGGGGACTACCTCGGTCTCGACGAACGGAGAGCGGAGAGCGCGCTGAGACTGCTCGGACACGTGGATTTTGCCGGGAGTATGCTGCTCATCGTTAACGGGGGGCCGGTGGAGGGCGCCATGCTGCGCGTCGAATCGGTCTACGAGAGCGGCGGAGCGCTCCACGTCGACGTCGTAATGGCGGACCCGCCGGGGCAGTACCGCGACGACGGGTTTTCTTCACCGACGTCCAACGAGTTCACGCCGGCGCTGGTCACCGTTCTCCCGAGGTACGAAGGCGTCATCTTCGTTCACGTGTTTGAGGCCGAGTGGGCCGTCAGCGGGGATCTTCGCGGCATACAGCTCGTCGTGACCGCACGCGAAGACGAAGGCGCTGTAGACGACGAAGGCGCCGGCGATGCCGACTGACGGCAGCCACCGGCGCAGGCACGCAATCGTGCGCGGCGTCGCCGCCACATTCAACGACTGCATCAAAGCCCGTGGCGCGGGCGGCGAGCCGTCGGTCATCGATATGGATCTCGCCCGCCGGCAACACGCCTCGTACTGCTCACTACTGGAAAAACTCGGACTTGAGCTCATCCGGCTCGACGCGGACGACCGGTTTCCCGACTGCTGTTTTGTCGAGGACACCGCCGTCGTCGCCGGCGATACCGCGATTATCTGCGAGATGGGTGCGTCCAGCCGGCGGGGGGAAGAAGAAGCCGTGGCCGGAGTCCTCCGGGAGCGGCGCCCCAACCTCCGGCGGCTCGAGCCACCCGCTACGCTCGACGGCGGCGACGTGATCGTCACCGGCGACAAGCTCTTCTGCGGTCTGACCGAACGGTCCAACCGCGAGGCCGCGGAGAAACTCGACGAGTTCCTCGAACCGGAGGGCCTGGAAGTGGTCCCCGTGCCGATCACTCACGTCCTCCACCTCAAATCAGCTTGTACCTCGGTCGCCCCCGGCGTCGTTCTCATCTCCGAACACTTCGCGGACGCGGAAGCGTTTGCCGGCTTCGACCGGATCGTTGTGCCCGCCGGGGAAAGCTACGCGGCCAACTGTCTCTCCGTCAACGGAACCGTCGTACTGTCCGCCGGATTTCCGCGCACCAGAGAACTCGTCGCGGGGCGAGGGTTTCCCGTCGAACAGCTCGAGATGACGGAATTCCGCAAAGCGGGCGGAAGCCTGACCTGCCTGTCGATTCTTCTGTAGATAAAAATTCGAGATATTATTATATCGACGGGTCGTGTTCGGCGTGCTTTCCCGTTGCTGTTGACCCGCCTCAATTCGACTAACAAAGAGCCGTCTTTGTATCTCCGGCCAGTGCTTCGCGTGTTTTTCTATTGCTGTTAGCCCGCCTCAATTCTACAAACAAAGAACCGCTCTTGTATCGCGGGTCGGTACTTGGCATAACTTGTCATTGCTGTTGACTCGCGTCAATTCGTCAAAACATGACCGCTATGTCGACGGATCGTGTTCGACGTGTTTTTCCGTTGCTGTTAACCCGCCTCAATTCGACAAAACATAACCGCTATATCGATGGGGCGCGACCGGGGCTTTTTCCTGTTGTATATTTCTGTGATTGTTCGTTTCTGCCGTTGTTTGCTTCACTGTTGTTTAGTTCGCTGTTGTTCGTTTCACTGTTGTTTAGTTCGCCGTTGTTCATTTCTGCCGCCATAAATTTATACAAATCGACTTCCCGCTGGCGTTTTTCCTTGACATCTTTTTTGTGTTTTCACAA
>CBDVDJ010000463.1:0-3347 GCA_965372695.1 uncultured bacterium | reverse complement strand
TCCATCGTAACGAGTGTGTTGAACTGCGGCGGCAGGGTGGGATCGTACAGGAGGCCCTCCCCGTCGAAACCGCGCGCCGAACGGAGCTCGAACAGAGTCGGGGCGAGGATCCACAGCGTGCTGTCGGTCTCGGTATCGACGTTCCACGACCGCAGGTTCAACCCCGCTTCCAGTTCGAGTACGACGGTGGCGATGATGACTTCTTCGATCACGATCGTCAGCGGCATCGTTATTACGGGGGCGGCCGGATCGTTGCTCGCGAACCGGATAACTTTGTCGTAGCGCCCGGGCGCGATGAGCCGGGTATCGATCGAGAGCGCCAGGGAAACAGATTCGGACGGGGCGACCGTACCGGAAGCCGGCGCAAGAGCGATCCAGTCCACGCCGGCCAGCCACGCGAAGACGCGGGTGGCGAACAGACGGTTGTCGTCCCTGTCGACGACGCTGTTCACAAAGAACTGGTCGGCGCAGACGAGCACGCGCCCGTCACCAGGCTCGCTGACTGCGGCGATCACTTTTCCGTCGGAAGATTCCGCCAGAGGTCCGGAGATGCCGGTCAACGCGAGCCGGCACTGCGGCGTGCCGGCGTAGAGCCCGGTGACACCCTCCGTCGCCGGATGCGGAAACACGCGGTCGGTATACCCCGACGCCGGATTACTCGCCGACAGGTTGATCCCGGCGCTCATCCGGCCGAGCATCGTTGAGTACGTGGTGATCGCAACGCTGTTGTCCGCCTCGACGAGCAGCGTGCCGCCCGCCATCACCCAGTCGGCGACGGCCTGCATCTCGGCCACCGGCATCGGGTCGACGCGGTCACCCAGCCACAGAATGTCGTAACCATCGAGCAGCACGGAAGTGATAGCATCGGTGCTCTGCTCGACCACGGCCCCCATGGCCTCGAGATCGCCGATGACCGCCGACCAGTCGTCGATACCGCGCCACATGTGGGTCCCGTGGAAAAGCACGGATACCGGGATAGCGCTCCCGTCGGCCGGCAGGTAACCGGGCGCCGACAGATCGCCGACGTCGGCGCTCCAGAAGAGATCGCTGGCGCCCGTGTTGGCGAGTGTGATCGAGTATCCCGCCGAATCGCCGAAGTCGAGCGCGACGTGCATCGAATCGGGCGTGATCGACGCGACGGGCGGCGGGTAGACGGCCGCCGTCAGCCGGCCGTGTGGTCCTGGATTCGACGGATCATTGCTCGCCACCGTCATCGTCGCCGTATATGCGCCGGGCGCCGACGGCAGGAGGGTGACGTTTACCTGGCGTGTTTCACCCGGCGCCACGACGAATGAGTCGGGCTGGGCCGACAGATCCGCTTCGTCGAAATCGAAAGCGGTGATGACCAGCGCGTCGGTGCCCGCGTTCATGATCCGTACGGGCCGCGAGGCCGGGAATCCGACGTAGGCGGTGCCATACTCGACCAGCGTGTCGAGCACGGCGAGCGCCGGTACCCCCTCGACGGTGAGCACCGCTGGAACATCGACGAGGGACTGGCCGGGCACATTGGTGGCAAACTGGACGGCGGCACTGTATACCCCGCCAAAAATATGCGACGCGTTGAAAATGACGGCGACGTGCGCGCTGTCACCCGGCGCGACCACCACGACTGTCGAATCGACCCACAGCCACGCAGCATTCGGCGGTTCGACGTTGGTTACAAACTCGAGGTCACCCGATCCCGGCGGCGAGGTGTTGTACACGACGACGGTATCTGTCCTTACCTGGCCCACCGTGAGAAACACACTGAGAGAACCGGGCGACAAAGCGATCGCGGGGGGATCCAGCACGGTCCCGCGCAGGGCGACAACGAGTGTGTCGCGGCCGGGATCGTCGCTCACAATCGATAGTTCCCCGGCATAGTCCCCCGCCGCGCCGGCGACGAGCGACACGGCGATCTCCCGGCTCCCGGCCGGCGCCAGATCAAATCCCGTCGAATCCGCCGTAAAAACCGGATCGTCGGTGAAAACGCCCGACACGTGGAGCGGTTCGAATCCCGCGTTCGATACCTCGAGCGTCAGCGCGGACGGCGTGTTCGTATACACGACACCAAAATCGAGCAGCGTGTCGGAAACGGCGATCACCGGAACCCCGGCCAGGTCGAACAGCGCCGTGATATCCGCGTGCGGTGTGACCGGGTCGTTACTCACCGTCCGCAGCACACCGTGATGAAGGCCGGGGACCGTCCGCGTGCCATCAAAAGTAACGGTGAGCGTATCCGTTTCACCGGCCGCCGTGGTTCCCGCCGCCGGCAGGACGCTCAACCACTCGGCCGCGCCGGCCAGCCAGTCGAATACCTGGTTGCCGAAGAGCCGGTTCTGCGAAGTCACCATACGGAAGTTCTCGAAGAGTTCGTCGGCGGCGGCGACGATCCTCCCGACGCCTATCAGGTCGACGGCCGTGTTCGGCGAACCGTCGGAGTCGTTGACCACGACCGTCGCGTACCCGGTCACCGGTAATAACTGCGCCATGTTCTCGGACAGGAATATATGATTGATGCCGCGCGTCGTCTCGTGCATCCGGATATTCGTCGTGTTGCCGGAAGTACCGTCCTCGTCGGTGAACACGATCCCGGATGCCGCGTCGGCGAGAAGGTCATTGTAGTGCGCGACGGTAGTGACGTCGTCGCCTTCGAACAGGATGCCGCCACCCCGCTTCAGCCAGGAGATGATCGCCGTTTTTTCCTCAGGCTGGAACGGCAGCGCCATATCGGTGGTCCAGATGACGTCAACGTCTGAGAGCAGTTGCGGTGTGATGGGAATGTGGTTCACAAAGACGAAGGCGCCGCGGCTGCTCAGATCGAAGGTCATCGTCGACCACGCGCCGTTGTCGCGCTGGCCGTGGGCCTGGTCGTACATGATCCGGATCCCGCTGAGGTCTTCCAGTTCGGCGACGAACGGTGTGTCGGCCAACGGCGCCGCCGGCGGCGCCGTCCCCGGCGAGGCAGTCGCTTCCGCTTCCTCCTGGCGCGCTCCGGAAAGATCGGGCGGAGCGAGCGTGTACTCATGAAACATCACTTCGTCCGCGTCCAGGACGTCCACGCGCCACGCCAGTATATTCGAACCCGTATTCGAGACGAACATCTGCTGCCGGGCCGTCCCGCCCCAGTCGAGCGACTGCACGAGCGAGTCCGGCGCCACGGAGACGACCGGCGGCACCAGTCCCTCTCCGGAGAGCTGCACGACGATGGCAGGCTCGTCCGGGTCGTTGCTCGACAGCGTCAACGCGGCGATGGTCGAGTCCTCGCTCGACGGCGAAAACGTCACCCACATCGTATCGATCGCGCCCGGCGCCACCACCATCGTATCCGGCGCGGCCGAGTAGTCGCCGTCGTCCGTCGACGGGAT
>CBDVDJ010000462.1:0-3350 GCA_965372695.1 uncultured bacterium | reverse complement strand
TCACCGTGTAGGCGCCGGCCACCGTGTAGGTATATGACGGGTTCTGCGCCGTCGAGGTGCCGCCATCGCCGAACGTCCAGCTCCAGCTGGTGGGAGTACCTGTCGACTGGTCGGTGAAGGACACGTTGAGCGGGTAGGTGCCGCTGGTCGGCGAACCCGTGAATGCCGCGACCGGCGGAACCGGTCCGCCGCCGCCGACCGCCGCCTCGGCGTCCACCATGCCGTAACCGCTGTAGCGGTCCCAGCCGGAGCCCGACTCGACGTTGACGATGTCGACGGCAGTTGTAACCAGCTGATTACGAATCTGCGCCGGCGTCCACCCGGGATTCTGTGTTTTGATCAAGGCACACACGCCCGCCGCGTACGGCGTCGAGCAGGATGTCCCGTTGAAAAATCCCGAATAATCCCCGGATTCATAGCCGCCGGAACCTTGAATATCCGTCGTCGGCAGAATGGTCGGAGCGAGGATGTCTACGGCTCCGGCAGCATCCGCCGTCGTAACGCCGTAGTTGGAACCCCACCAGCGCTCGCCGTCGCACGTCCAGCCGTTGGGATCGGTGCTGACACCGGGGTTACACTCCGACGACAGGCTGCTCGAGCGTTTGCGATCGCCACAGGGCGACGCCGCGCCGACGCCAATGACGTTGGCGTTGTTCGCCGGGTAATGGATGTGGCTCTGGTTGTCGTTGCTCGTCGCGGCCAGCAGCACGACACCCATATTGTAAGCGTACTGAATCGCCGCGTCGGTCGACGCATCGCCCGAGATATCGGCGCTGAAGCTCATGCTGATCATGTCGGCGCCGTTGTCGGCGGCGTGGTAGATAGCGTTGATGATCGCGGAAAAATACATCGAGCCTGCGCTGTTCGCCACCTTGAGCGGCATGATCGAGCAGCCCGCCGCGATACCGGCCGCGCCAATGCCGTTGTTGGCAATTGACGCCGCCACGCCGGCGCACGCGGTACCGTGGCCGGGAGACGCCGAGTCGTCATCGGGGTTGCTGTCGTTATCGCCGTAGTCATAGCCCGCAACCTGGTTCAGGTCGGGATGACCCGCATCGACACCCGAGTCGAGAATAGCGATAATAATGCTCGCGCTGCCGTAAGTCACATCCCAGGCCGCATGGGCGTTAGAGTCGAACCCGAACGTACCCACCGTTCCCGGACCGATGTGCTCGTACGTTCCGCCCCAATCCAGCTCGAGCAGCTGCACGGTGTTGTTGTGGCCCCAGTGATCTGGGTGTAGCGGATCGTTCGGCACCGCCGCTGGAAACGCACGCCAATCAGGAGACGCGTGTTCGACGTTGGGGTCGGCGGCGAGGCGTGCCACCACATCCATGACGTCGGCGCCCGCTGCAAGATCGAGCCTGTACCAACGGTCAACGCCGAGGCGCGTGGCTTCGGCCTGGTTCTTCAATTCGACAAACGGACGGGAAATCCTCGTTACGCCCACCGATCGTGTCAGCGCGTCCACCGAGGGTATTCCGGTCTGGACACCAGGTGCCGCCGATCCTCTTTGAATGCCGATGTTGAGTGTGGAGCGTTTGAGGGCTTCTTTTGTAAACTTGACCATGATCCGGTCGGATGCGTAAGGAAGGACTTCTTCGCCGGCGGCAACGAAACCCTTTTGTACCGGCGAGAATTCACGCGGCGCAGTCGGTTGCGCCCAGGCGATAAGAGGCAGCAATACCAAAAGCAGACTTATCGAGACGATAATTGATCTTCGCTTCATTCGGTTCTCCTGACCGTTTGTGTCGCTTACCCGGGTCGTCTACCGAAAAGCCGAGATATGAACCCGGGCTTGGACGGGTGGGGGATTTGGACCGTCACAACAGGTTCTCTGCAACTGAAAAACGGCTGGCCCTGGAAACCTCCTTTGGTTATCTATCGCGCGCTGTGAATTCGATTAATACTCTTCCCCATCGATCGCACGGAAATATTATCATACCTATGTATGGCACACAAAGGGCAAATTGGTCTTTTAAAGCCTGAACATGCCTCGACAACGGGAGGCGTCGCGGTCTGATCGATCCCGTCGATGATGCGGTCGGTGGAAATGTATTTCTTTGCGCCGGCAAGGTTGGCGAAGGTGGTGAAGAGGTCCGTCTCGTGAATGATGTCACTGACAATCTGGCGTTCTGCAATGACCCCGGGCCAGCGTGTTTGAGCGGTCATGCGCACGCCCCCCTCGAGGAAGTCACCTTTGCCGCCACGGTATAGGGTCTCGACCATTTCGGGATTCTATTTGTCATGACAGCAGATTGCAGAGCATATATTGTCCAGGTAATCATTATCTCGCCGGCGGGTGTCCGACGGCCGCGATGAGCCCCCCCCCGCCTGACTATATAATGAGGAAAGGAAAAACCATGGATCGAAATACAGGCGAAGAAGGCGTTTTCCGGGGGCTCTCGCGCCGGGATTTCATCAAGGCCACCGCACTGGCGGCTGGTGCTGTCGGTGCTCTGAGTGCGTGCAGCCGGGAGCCCGCGCAAAACGCGGACGTGTCCAACGGCCTGTCCATCACCATGGCCGGATACAAATTCACCCGGGTCGATGCGCTGATCGATGGCCGCGTCAAAATCGACGGCTGTGAGGCACGGTTCGAAGTGGCGGGTATCGGTGATATGAACACGCACGTGTTCAGCGGCCCGCAGACACGTGACGTGACTGAAATCGGCCTGCACCCTTTCATGCTGGCCTACGCCAACGACAATTTCCGGGATTACTCGCTGTTACCGATCTTCCCGTTGCGCCTGTTCCGGCACAAGAGTGTTTTCATCCGCACCGATCGCGGCATCGACGGACCCGAGGACCTGCGCGGGAAAACCATCGCCACGCCGGGTTATTCATCGACCTCGCTGACATGGATCCGCGGAATCTTTCAGGAAGAATATGGTATCAAGCCGGAAGATGTTCAGTGGATCTCCGCGTCGAAAGACTCATCAGCCAGGGTCGCAGGCAAGGTGTCCAGGCAGGAGAACGTATTCCCCACGGGGGTCCCGATCAGCATGGGCCCCGCGGGCAAAGACGAATCCGATCTGCTCGAATCCGGTGAGGTCGACGCCCTGTTTCACGCCGCCGAACCCAGGGCCTATATCGAGGGTCACCCCATGGTTGCACGGCTGTTTACCGACTATCGGTCGACGGAACGAGCCTATTTCGCGAAAACCGGCATCTTCCCGATCATGCACGCCGTAGCAGTCAAAAGAGATGTTTTGAAGCAGAACCCCTGGCTGGCAGAGTCCGTGTTCAACGCGTACTCCCAAGCCAAACAGCTGGCCTATGAATACATGGCCAGATCCGCCTGGGTGTACGATTCGTTGCCCTGGTATGGCCAGGAGTTCGAAGAGACC
>CBDVDJ010000461.1:0-3352 GCA_965372695.1 uncultured bacterium | reverse complement strand
CTGGCAGGCGCTGTGAGTCGAGGTGGGACCTGGAGATCCACCATGACGAGACGCCATATGCGATGGGTGGCGGGCATTCGATCCACAATCTCAGGCTGCTGTGCGCTTCACACAATAAGCTCGAAGCCGAGCGCGTGTACGGCCGGGGGCACATGGAGAAATACTGCAGGCAACGGGAGTAGCCGGCTTGTACATGAAGGGGCAGGCCATCAACTGCGGGTGGCCAGCCCGTCGCGGGGCCTGACGCCAGTCCACCCCATTCGCACATTTGTTATAGCCCCGGGGCGGGGCGGTACCCGACCCCGCCGTACTCCTCGCGCGCGGTGGCTGCGAAGCGTTCCAAGCTACAGTACGAACCGGTGTGGGGCTGCGAAGCGTCCCGCGCTACCATATGCCCGGCGTGGGGCTGCGAAGCGTTCCAAGCTACAGTACGAACCGGCGCGGGGCTGCGAAGCGTCCCGCGCTATTATATGCCCGGCGCGGGGCCGAGTGGTAGTTGGATCCAACGGTGGCCGGTTCTGCGGGGGGCGAGACGATCGTCAGGACTGACCGGTACGATCTGATTGTCGAGTGGAAGGCTCTGGTGTCGCGTAGAATAGTCTAGCGGTAGGCGAGGTTGGGGGAGAGCCAGCGCTCGGCATCGGCCAGGCTCAGTCCCTTGCGGCGCGCGTAGTCTTCGACCTGGTCGCGGCCGATACGGCCGACGCCGAAGTAGTGCGAACCCGGGTGCGAGAAGTAGAACCCGCTAACCGATGCCGCCGGCCACATGGCGAAACTCTCGGTCAGCGTCACACCCGTCGCGGCCTCGCCGTCGAGGAGGTCGAACAAGATCCGCTTTTCCGTGTGGTCGGGACAGGCGGGGTACCCGGGCGCCGGCCGGATCCCCTGGTATTTCTCTGATATCAGATCGGTGTTCGAGAGGGCTTCGTCGGACGCGTATCCCCACAACTCTCGTCGCACGAGCTCGTGCATTCGTTCGGCGAATGCTTCGGCCAGCCGGTCGGCAAGCGCTTTGGCCATGATGCTGTTGTAGTCGTCGTGGTCGGCGTCGAAACCCGCGACCAGCTCTTCGAGACCCACTCCCGTCGTCACGATGAACGCTCCGATATGGTCGGCGACACCCGCCTCGAGCGGGGCGATGAAGTCGGCGAGGCAGTTATCGGCCCTGGCCCCCGACTTGTCGGCCTGCTGGCGGAGGAAGTGGAAGGTTGTGAGCGCCTGCTGGCGAGAGACGTCGGTGTACAGCTCGACGTCGTCGCCGGTGGCCGCGGCGGGGTAGAATCCGACAACCCCGCGGGCGGTGAGGAGTCGCTCCTCCTCGATCCGCCGCAGCAGCGCTTCGGCATCGGCAAAGAGCCGCGTTGCCTCGGCGCCGTACTTTGAATCTTTCAGGATGTCCGGGTAGCGCCCTTTCATCTCCCAGGTCTGGAAGAACGGCGACCAGTCGATATGCTCGATCAACTCGCCGAGGGGGTAATTGTCGAACACCCGGGTTCCCGTGAACGAAGGCGCCGGACACACCGTGCTGTTCCAGTCGAAGGTCTCGCGCCGGCCGCGCGCCTCGGCGATCGGGAGCAGGGTCGACTTTCCTCCCGCCTGGCCGCGCGCCTCGCGGATCTGCCGGTACTCTTCGCGGGTACGCGCCTCGGCCGCCGGCCGCGTTTCCGGGTTGAGGATCTGGCCGAGCACGCCCACGGAACGGGACGCGTCGGATACATAGACGACGAGGTGATCGTACACCGGGTCGATCTTGACGGCCGTGTGCGCCACCGAAGTGGTGGCGCCGCCGATCAACAGCGGGACGTCGAGCCCGCGCCCCTGCATCTCGCGGGCGACGGTGACCATTTCGTCGAGCGACGGTGTGATGAGCCCGCTGAGACCGATCACGTCCGCTCCCACCGACTCGGCCGTATCGAGGATCTTCTGGAACGGCACCATGACACCGAGGTCGATTACTTCGTAGTTGTTGCAGCCCATCACGACGCCGACGATGTTTTTGCCGATGTCGTGGACGTCTCCCTTGACCGTGGCCATGACGATCTTGCCGTTGGTGGCGGCGGCCTCCTCTCCAGCCGCCGCTCGTTCGGCCTCGATATGGGGGATCAGCCGGGCGACGGCCTTCTTCATGACGCGCGCGCTCTTGACGACCTGCGGCAGGAACATCCTGCCCGAGCCGAACAGTTCGCCCACCTCGTTCATGCCGTCCATCAACGGCCCCTCGATGACTTTGATCGAGCGGTCGACCTCGAGTCGCGCTTCCTCGACGTCTTCGTCGATGTGGTCGGTGATACCGCTCACGAGCGCGTGCTTGAGCCGCACCGCGACCGGATCACTCCGCCACGCGTCGTCGACGATTTTCTCCTTCATCCGCCCCTTGAAAGACTCCGCGATCTCGACCAGGCGGTCGGTGGCGTCGGGGCGCCGGTTCAAGACGACGTCTTCTGCCGCCTCGAGGAGGTCCTTGGGGACGTCTTCGTAGACTTCGAGCTGGCCGGCGTTGACGATCCCCATGTCCATCCCGGCGCCGACGGCGTGGTAGAGGAACGACGCGTGTATCGCGCGCCGCACCGCCTCGTTGCCGCGGAAAGAGAACGACACGTTGCTCACCCCGCCGCTCACGTGCGAGAGAGGGAAGCGCTGCTTGAGCTGGCGCGCCGCTTCGATGTAGTTGACCGCGTAGTCGTTGTGCTCGTCGATCCCGGTGCCGACGGCGAACACGTTGGGGTCGAGGATGATGTCCTGCGGTGCGAAGCCTGCGCCGTCGACGAGCAGATGGACGGAACGTTCCAGTATCGACAACTTCCGCTCGACGGTGTCCGCCTGTCCCTCTTCGTCAAAGGCCATCACGACGACGGCGGCGCCGTAACGCCGTACCCGGCGCGCGTGGTCGAGAAATTCGTCTTCGCCCTCTTTCAGCGAGAGGGAGTTGACGATACATTTGCCCTGCGTGACCTTCAGCCCGGCCTCGATCACGCTGAACTTCGAGCTGTCGATCATGACGGGGACGCGCGATATGTCGGGCTCGGCCGCGACGTAATTGAGAAACCGCGTCATCGCCGCTTCGGAGTCGAGGAGCCCCTCGTCCATATTGACGTCGATCACCTGGGCGCCGTCCGTCACCTGCTGGCGGGCGACGGAAAGTGCGTCTTCGTATTTATCTACCTTGATCAGTTTGCGGAACTTCGCCGAACCCGCAACGTTGGTCCGTTCGCCAATATTAATGAAGTTCGAATCGGGGCGGATTTCGAGCGGCTCCAGCCCGCTGAGGAGCGTGTAGGTGCGGGGTTGCGGGGCACGCCGGGGAGTGAGCCCGGCGACGGCCGCCGCGATGGCGCGTGTGTGATCGGGGGTC
>CBDVDJ010000460.1:0-3354 GCA_965372695.1 uncultured bacterium | reverse complement strand
GCTTCAACTGCTCCGGGATACGGGCCCAGAACGACCGGGCAGGATCAATGAAGTCGTTCGTTTTCAATGCAAAAGCCCCCACTGTCCGTCAAATCCACCACAAATCAAAAACCTACTAAAATAGTAGGTCTATTATTCTTTTATATCTGATATTCGTCAAGCACAAAATCACACCAATAGGTGTGAATTTGGACGCTCGACTCCAGAGAGCGTCGCCGTCGGGGCCGGGAAGGGGCAGGTTAGCGGCGAGAGTGAGTTTGTATTGCGGCGGGCTGTCCAGGAAAGGTGGCGGCAAAGGCAGGAGCAAGGCGGGTACGGCAGCGAGGAACAACAGCCGCCCCTGGGGTATCGCACCACCATCTATTTTTCCCTGTGTATGGAAATGAGCACGGTGTTTGGGAGATTGTCACTTCTTCTCAGCTTTGAACCTTTCCTTACAGTAGTCCTTAACCGAGTGTGGGGTGTGTGCGGACTTAAGTATCCCCTTTCGTAATCTCTTCAACAATTCTGGACTCATATTTTCACGGGGCGTAATGTGGCCGTTTTCAACCGCATCGTAAATGCGATCTACTCTCATGAAATTAGCATCAGAATAGTGAACGGATGACTCGTGTTTAACGAAAGGATGGTCTCCAGGCTTCAAAATGACGGTTTTGTCTGTATGCCGCTTTCGCGTCCTGAGCATCACACCTACGACCCGGGCGGGGCTACCGTGAGGCTCGGTGAGAATAAACCAAAGATGATAACCGGTTCGATTGTGATTGAAATAGAGAGCAATTCCAGCGCAAATATCCATTCAGGACCATAGGCGGCGGGCAGCCGATTCGGCATCGAGCTCGTCCTCTATTGCAGCTGACTCTTCTGGAGAGAACCCCTCGGCCATGAGGATATCCCGGATTTTGATCGGTTGGCTTGAGCCTTGAGGATCGTGCCATTCAGGGAGCGTGTGTGTGAAATCGCGGAGAGCCCACCTGTCCATAACACCATAAACACGGTAGATTTCCGACAAGAGCTCCTCTTCCGCTTCAGACAGCTGGTCTACCGGCGCTACTTCAACCAGTTCGACATCATAACCATCTTTCTCGGAAATATATGTATTCCAATATGAGACCTCGCCCGGCTCCGGTGGCGTTGTGATTTTGTTGAAGGTGATGCTCAGGACAGGGCCGTGCGGCATGGAATAGTACCAGTCGTACGTAATCGGCCGACCCCACTCTATAAGAGCTTTTCTATCAGAAAGATACAAGAGTTTGATGAGCTTCATATAGCTCATCCGCCCACCGTGGAGATTCAACAGGAGGGCGGCCGCCTGAGTGGCCTTGTCTTCTTTATATTTCATTCGAACTGGCATGTCATACCGATTTGGACGCTGTGCGATGGATATGCAGCATCCGTGCCCGTAGTCTACTGTAATTATACCAAAATCTGTCAAGTTTAAACAGCTTGAATTGCCCGAAACATCGACTGTCATAGATCAGCTCTCCGCCCATTCACCCGCCAACCGCCGCATGTCCGACCTCGACAAATCCAAAGCCTCAGCGGCCCATCCCAGGGATACCTTCCCCCCCTGGAACGCCTCCCGAACCAATCGACTCAACCTGTCTTCCTTGAAGTCCATCGCGGACAATTCTTCCTGCTCTTTGCCCCGACTGACTGGCCCCTCGCCGTAAAACTCCGATTTCTCCAGGCGGCGCGGCTCGTCCTTCCGCCCCAGCACCTTGCCGTACCGTTCCCGGTAACGGCTTCGAAACAGAGCCCAGATCGAGTCATCCGCATTCTCGTTCTCCATCAGCCGATATAACACCGTCCCCCAGCTCACCCGAAAGATCCGCTTCACCTTGAACACCCGGTCCAGCAGCGCAAGCCCCCTCGTATCGTCCCACTCCGGCCGGAACGCGACATCCGGCATCAGGAAGTGAGAAGCGAACTTGTCCGCCGCCCTCTCCTCCGAAATATCCTCCTCCGACCGTTCCGCAACGTACGACCCCAGATGCATCAACAGATGCCCCAGTTCATGCGCCACCGTGAATATCCACCGCTCTACCGAGATCTTGTCCCAAGTGTTTACCACGATCGCCGGGCCAAACTCCTTCGATGCGACGCTCAGACCAAAAAAAGCATCCGTTGCCCTGCGAATCCGCAACAGCTTCACTCCCGCGTGTTCAATAAACCCACAAATATCCCGAATCGGCTCGTCATCATCCAGTCCCGCAATTTCCCTTACCGCACCCGCCAACCGAACCGGATCCCGGTCCGACCAATCGAGAAGGTCCCCGAATAAAAAACCCCGCCGATCCGCCACCAGCTCTTCAACCCTGCAGTAGTTCACCAACATCCGCGCCACATCCGCGATGATCTGCTCCCGTTCGTTGTGTTTCTTCTTCGCCCGGAACCTCACCTCGTTGAGAGCCGGCACTTCTTCCAGCAGTTTCCCCAGACCACAGCCAAGAGCTGCCGCCAACTTTTCCAGAGTCGACACCCGAGGACGATATTCACCCTTTTCGAGCCTCGAAAGAGTGACTCGGGAGATCCCCGCTTTCTCTGCAAGGTTCTTTTGAGAAAGCTTCTTTGAAGCCCGCAGGCGCCGAATATTCTCACCGACCACTTTCGAATCCATCGTGGCCTCCTCCTACCGGACAGACCGACGTTTGTTTCCTTTCAAATCCTTCACAGTCCCACGCACCCCGACATCCGATTTCCTCCTCGTTTCAACTTCTGCATAATTGTAACACGTTTACAGATATTGTCAAGATGTAACATATTAACACTACCACAACTCATTGTAATATTAGTTGTTACGACTGCGCTCGCCCTCAAACTGTTTGCCAGGCGAATAGTCAAACTCCACCAGGGGGGCTGATCTGCACTATGGGAGGAACAAAGGCGGGTGGGCCGGGCGGGATTTACCCTGCGTCAACGGCCAGATCGACTTCGATCAGCGAACCAGGACAAATTTCGACGTTCGCTGGACACCGAGGGCCGTCAGTCTCTGGAAGTAGATTCCACTCGGCAACCGCGTGCCGCGCGTTGAGCGACCCTCGAAGCGGAAAGTGTGGTCACCCGCGGGCAGTGCGTGCAGGCGATCGACAAACAAACGCCGTCCCGCCACATCGAAGATCTCGACGTCGACATCCGATTGCGCGGCGAGACGGAACCCGATTCGTGTGACATTATTGAACGGATTAGGGCGGGCGGGAAAGATCTCGAGCGCCGAGGTATAGCGCGGGACCCCGTCATCAATACCGGTCGGCCTCCGGCCGATCCGGACGACCCACCCCCTGGCGGCCGCCGCGTACGCCAGAGCCGGGTCCAGCATGACCACACCAAAGAGCTTCTGCCCGAGACCCCACGGGT
>CBDVDJ010000459.1:0-3356 GCA_965372695.1 uncultured bacterium | reverse complement strand
ACCCAAGCTGCCTTACCCCGAGGTCAACCTGCCCTTCAAGCTGCTCCAGCCGGGGACCGACTACGATCTTATCCGCGCGGTGGGCAGCGATACGCTGGTCGTCGGTGTTGTGCTGAGGTCGTCGGCCCGGGAGGACGAGGCCATCGCGGTGACCTATTTCAACCGCAATCCGGGCGGCGATCAAAAGATCGGCGGCACGTACTCGTCTTACGGCATTACCGTCGCCGGGGGCGAGCGCGACACGACGGTGCTGGAGCTGATCAAGGGCCGCAACCAGAGGCCGGACGGGGGCACCTGGCACTTCATGATGCGCAACTTCTACAACCTCGGGCTCTCGAAAATCGAACCGGCGACGTTCGAGCTCGAGATCCGCGACCGGACGCAGAGGCTCGACACCTCCACTCCGATCGGTTCCACGGTGCCGTACCTGAAAATCTTCGGTCTCGACAGGTTAGATGCGGCCGGCTCTCCCGGGTCCGACGGGCGCGTGGATATCATCGACGTGCTGGACACCGAGCGCGGCATCCTCCAGTTTCCGAGTCTCTTTGCATTCGCCCCGGACACGGCCCTGGTTTCCGACTGGACGGGCGGCGAATTCAGCTTTGCCGACGAGGAATACAAGGGACAGTGGGATAAGTCCCTGAGAATGTATGAAGAGTATCTCACCAACCCGTACTTCGACGCGTCCCAGTACGATATAGTTGTGCGCGCGGTGAGTACGTCGAAGACGTTTAGAATCGACGCGCTCAGCATCATCGAAAACAGCGAGAAGGTTACCCTGGACGGTCGAACCCTGTCGCGCGGCCGGGACTATTCGATCAACTACGATACCGGCGAAGTCGAACTCAAGGGGGAAGTGCTCAACGACCTGACACCGACCTCGAAGCTCAACATCGACTACGAATACAAGCCGTTCGGCGGCGGAGCGTCGAGCTCGCTCGTCGGCTTCAGTACCCAGTCCAAATTCAGCAAGAACGCCCGGATCGGTACGATCTTCCTGTACGAATCGAAGGGAACGGCGACGGAGAAACCCCGGCTGGGCGAAGAGCCGACCCGGGCGATCGTGGGGGGTATCAACGGGCAGTTCCAGCATGGGTCGAACTTCCTGACGCGGCTGGTCAATATATTGCCCATGGTCGATACCGACGCGAAGAGCACGCTGACCGTCAGCGGCGAAATCGCCGGCAGCCTGCCGGACCCCAACACGAGGGGCGAGGCTTATATCGAGGATTTCGAGGGCATCGAGGACTCCGACCGGTTCACCACCAGCCGGCGGTCGTGGCGTCCGGCCAGTCCGCCCGTCGATCCCGCCGACGAGAATGGGGTGATGGACCCCGACAGCGCCCAGAGTTTCATCTGGTACAACATCGAGCCCAATTCGGGCGGCAACCATCGCCGGGACTTCAACCCCGAGTTGAACGAACGGGAAAACACACTCGTCCCGACGCTGGACCTGGAGGTCGATGCAATTCCGCTGGGGGCCGCGAGAAACTGGGTCGGTCTGATCACTGGATACGGCTCCGGCGGGCTCGACCTGAGCCGGGGGCAGTTTCTCGAGATCTGGGTCAACGATTTCAAGCCGGATCCCAACGACCGGGGCGGGATCCTGCGGATCGACATGGGCCGGATCGACGAGGACTTTTTCGAACCGGCGCTGGACGAGTGGGACAACGAGGACCAGGAGCGCGACGGATTCCAGGCGGTCTGGGACGACACGGGCCTCGACGGGCAGTTCAACAAGAACGACTTCAACAACGAAGCGATCACCCGGATAGAGGAAGGCGCCGAATTAGTCGACCCGCCGGAGCCCGACGTGAACATCGACATCCACGGCGACGACTATCTGCCGGCGCGTATCAACGGGCGGTTCACCAGGATCAACGGGACCGAAAAGAACAACTATCACGACACCGAGGACCTCGATCGGTCGGGCCAGATGGACCAGGTAAACAGCTACTTCAGCTACGCCATCGATCTGTCCGATACGGCTGTCGTCGACATCCGCGAGTCGTATCCCGGGTACGAAGGATTCAACGAGGAATACCACAAGAACGACTCGTGGCGCCTGTACCGGGTCAAGATGAACGATGTCGTGATCGTCGCCCCCGGCGGCAACGAACCGCGGCTGGACGAGATCCGCCACGTCCGCATATGGATCGACGACGTGGAAGCCGTATTTCAGGAAGACGAAGCCGTCGGCCGCCGCCGGTTCCAGATCGCCGAAATGAAGGTTGTCGGAAACCGATGGGAACTCGACGGTGTCCGCGACCTGGCCGACACGCTGATTACGGACGAGAACGTCGCGACCGATTTTGCGATCGGCGGGATCAGCACCAAAACGGATCCGGGCCGGTACAACCCGCCGATCGTTCCGCGCGAGGAAAACGGCGTGTTCGAGAAGGAACAGTCGATGTTCATGAAGTACGACAGCCTGACGGCGGGGACGCAGACCCGGATATTCAAGCAGTTCATCGGCCGGGGGCTCGACCTCACGAGTTATCGCGACCTCAACTTCTGGGTGCACGCCAACCCGGACGAGTTTCATTCCGATCTCGAGTACTATCTTCGTCTCGCGTTCGACGAGAATAACTTCTACGAAATCAGGTTTCCGATCACCGACACTTTCTTCGATCGGGCGACCGGGTGGTCGTACACGCTGATCAACATCGAGGACCTCACCTCACTCAAGATAGCCCAGTCGGACACCGTCTACGAAGTGACCGGAACCATTCGCGACCAGGTCGACAAGAACAAGGTTTACGACGTGCGCGTCGTACGAAGACCCAACCTGTTCGATGTCCGTTTCCTGTACGTGGGACTCCGGAATGTCAGCGAGACCGGGCAGGTGTTCGAAGACGGCGAGATATGGATCAACGACATTTACGCGGGCGGGGTGCGCCGGGATCTCGGGTTCGCCGAGAGGGTCAGCGCGTCGGTCAACATAGGCGGTGGTGTCATGAGCTTCGGGGGGAGCTGGCGCAAGACGGACGCCGATTTCCGCGGATTGAGGGCGCGCCGGGGCAGCGGCAACGTCAGCGAATCCTACACTTTGAACGGCAAGACTCGGCTCGAGCACTTCATCCCGTTGTTCGGATTTTCGGTCCCGGTGTCGGCCAACTACAGCCGCTCCAAGGTCAGTCCGCGCTTCACACCCAACGGAGACACCCAGATCGACGATCCCGTGATGCGGGACAGCCTGAGGACAGAAAACGTGTCGCGTTCGATCAGTACTTCACTGGGCAAGAAGAGGTCGCAGAATCCCCTGTTCAAGTACACGATCGACAAGATGACGACCAGCTTTTCGTTGAGCGAACGGATGAACCGGTCGCCTTCCTCGCGCGACACTTCCAGGACAA
>CBDVDJ010000458.1:0-3375 GCA_965372695.1 uncultured bacterium | reverse complement strand
CGGTTCCGATCCGCCGACCCGCTTTCCGGCGGCGCCCCGGATCGTCGCCATCGGCGACCTCCACGGCGACCTGGAAGCCACCGTTGAAGTGCTGAAACTGGCCGGTGCCATCGACGACGACTTGCAATGGATCGGCGGCGACCTCGTCGTCGTCCAGACCGGCGACCAGCTCGACCGGGGCGATGACGAACGCGCCATCCTCGACCTGCTCGTCCGGCTGTCCCGCGAGGCGGCCGCCGCGGGCGGCGCCGTGCACGTGTTGAACGGCAACCACGAGATAATGAACGTCGGGCTCGATCTGCGCTACGTCACCGACGGGGGCTTCGAGAATTTTGAAGACGTCGCCGACGGCATCGAAGTCGATTCCCTGCTCGCGTCGTATCCCGAAGAGCAACGGGGACGCGTAGCGGCGTTCCGTCCCGGCGGGCCGTACGCCGAAATACTCGCCGGGCGCAACTGCGTCGTGATTGTGGGGGACAACGTATTTGTCCACGGCGGGGTCCTCCCCCGGCACATCGACTACGGGATCGAGCGCCTCAACACCGAACTGCACGCCTGGATGCGCGGCGACGGACCGTGCCCCGAAGTTATCAACGAAAGAAACAGCGTCACGTGGGCGCGGAACTTCTCGTTCGAGGTCGACGACGACGACTGCACGGTGCTGGCCGGCGTGCTCGAGAGACTCGGCGCCAGCAGGATGGTCGTGGGACACACCGTCCAGGAGGAGGGCATCGACTCCTTCTGCCAGGACCGTGTGTGGTGCATCGACACGGGCATGTCCGCCCACTACGGAGGCGACGTGCAGGCGCTCGAGATCAAGGGAGACACCGTCCGGGTGCTGGCTATCGAGCCTGCCGTTCGCTGACCCGTCAATCCGGGGTCATGACGAGCTCTCCCCGCGCGAATGCCTCCAGGTGAATCGCACGAAAAAACCTGGCATTTTCTGCACTCCCCTCCTTTCGTGCGGGTATAATTGCTTATATTTGTTGTGAGACATCGGACATGGCGGCGGTGTTTCAACAACTCGATCCGATTGTCAGTATGACGAATCGCCAACAGTCACCATGATAACTTTTATCATCGCACTAACCGCATGGCTGATCATGGCCGCACCTGGTCCGGGCGACGGACCGGACACCGCCACAGAAGTGCGGCGGGCACTAGCCGCCGGCGACACGGCATCCGCCATCCATCGGCTCGAACACACCGACCTCGAAAAGATCCGGGATCCCGAACTGTTCATCCTGCTGGGACGCCTCCACCGGAGCCGCTCGACCATCGTCGACCGTCTCAAGTCCGCCTACGTCCTCGAACGCGCCGTCCAGCTCTTCCCCGACGACCCGAACGTGATCCAGGAGATGGGTCTGACCTACTACTCGCAGACGTTCTATCCAGACGCGGCCAGGTGTTTCAGGAAGGCGATCGACATCGACCCGTCGCTCTGCGACGCGAAGTACAAACTCGGCGTCACTTACTACGAGCGGTGGAAACTCCGGGTCAACGCGTACTTCGACGACGCGGCCAGGGCGCGGATGTGGCTGAAGGTCGCCGTCGAGTGCGATTCGACCAACTTCGATGCGGCCAGGCGATACGTCAGCGTGTTGTACGCGCTCGAGAGAACGGACGAAGCGGTAGATGCGGCGCGGGTGTTCGCGGCACTCTTTCCCGGCGAACCCGTATTCCCGCTGATCGTCGGTACCGTCGCGTACGATGAAACCCGCATGGCCGAAGCGGACAGCGCCTACAACGCCGCACTGTGGATAATGAGCAACGAGGAACACGTCGCGTACACGACGTTGAATCGCAACATTCTCGGGTACAAAGATTTCGACGTATACGACGTCGCCGAAACCGGCGACCAGGACGTCATGGACAGGGCGTACTGGATCACCGGCGATCCCGACCCCACGACCGACCTCAACCCGATCCACCTCGAGCACGTATACCGGACGTTTCGAGCGGATCTGTATTTCTCTTATTCGAAGGTCCACCTCGAATGGACGACGCCGCAGTTCCGCGGGTGGGACACCGAACGCGGAGAGGTGTCGATCAAGTTCGGCTGGCCCGACGACATTCTCGCGTCGCACGGCGGCTGGCGCTGGGAGGAGTGGCTGTACCGCCCCCCTGGCGGTATCATCCGGTTCATGTTCAACGACGAGTACCTCACCGGCAACTACCAGATACCGTCGAGTTCGTCGGGGCAGCTCGTGTACACGAGACACCAGAGCCGCGTAACCCACGTCAAACGAGACAAAGTGGAGATCAACGGCGCCATCGACGCCGTCGTATTCCGTGACGACGACCTGCTCAGCTCGCTCTACGTCATGGCGGAGGTCAACGCCGACAGCGTTATGCGCGTCGTCGACGCGGCATCACTCGAGAGTTTCCACATTCGGACCCGTCTGTTCGACTCGGAGTGGAACACTCAGCTTTCGTCGACGGATACCGTGCCGGCATTCAACGTGCCAAGAGTCCAGGGCACATTATTCGATCTGTTCGACGTGGCGAAACAGTTCCGGATGCCTTTCGACTACTACAATATCGCGTTCGCATTTCAGGACGGCGCCGGAGAGGTGATTTCGGTCCTGCGATGCCACTCGGACGGCAATCACCTGATCACCGACGACGTCATCACCAGCGATCTTCTCTTTCTCAGGGACAGCGCCGACGGCGCCACGATCGTTCGCGGGGGGAAGATACTGCACCCGAACCCGTGGAGGATCTACGGGCACGGCCAGCGGTTGCGGGTATATTTCGAGGTCTACAACCTCAACGTCACCGGGGGCCGGAGCGAATACCGTGTCACCTACGAGATCAGCGGCGACCCCGAAACGCCCCGCAGAGCCTGGAACCGGCTCGGGCGGGCGGTAGCGGGCCTCTTCGGCGTCGGTGGCGACCCCGTCGCCGCCCAGTCATTCGTCCGGGTAGGGACGAGTCACTCAGACCAGGAACAGATCGCGATCGACGTCGACGCCCTGAAGAACGGCCGCCACCGGCTGTCCGTCTCGATCCACGACCTCCGCTCGGGCGACAAGACCGTCATGCGCAAGAACTTCTTCAAGGTGGGCGCGCCCGAAACGGGCAACGGCGCGACGGCCTCGTCAGATTGAACACCTTGCTCGTCTGCCTGCCGATCCCGCGCAATTTATCGGCTGGCGCGGGATCACGGGGCATTTAACCCCTGTCACGCTCCCCGGTTATCTTGTATAAAAGACGAAAGCAGGGTAAACTACTCTTCCATAGCGTCGTCCACTTTTGCAGGCAGGCGTCCGCAATCCGGTTCCGGCTCGCATCCGCAGCTCGAAGTCAGATGGGGAAAAGATGATCGGTCAAACCGTATCCCACTACAAGATCCTCGACAAGCTCGGCGAAGGC